>BTQO01000007.1:0-20946 GCA_036985915.1 Gammaproteobacteria bacterium
GGCAAAACACCCACGGCACGATGCATGACCAAACGGTCCAGCAAGATACCCGCGGTACGATGCATGGCCAGACCGCCCAGCAAAACACCCACGGTACGATGCATGACCAGACGGTCCGGCAAGATACCCGCGGTACCATGCATGGCCAGACGGTCCGGCAGAATAAGCTTCCAGAGCCAATGCACCAGCTTGGCGCTGGTCAATATACCGGCAAAGATTCCTGCAACGCCGCTAATACGGTCGGGAAAAGCATCGGGAAAAGCGAAACGAAGACATAGTAATCGGTAGACCCTGTATTCTACAATCCAGACAGGGATAGCCACGCCCTATGCAATAAAGAGCCCGGCTTAGCCGGGCTCTTTTCTTTAAAATCCAAACCCCTACCCAGGCAACACGACGCTAGACTGAGGACGCAATATATTGGCGATTGAAGACAACCCGGACCTGGTGGCCAATTGCTACGATTTTTTATAAACCACGGGGCTATGTGGTGGATGCGGCCTATGATGCCATCGAAGAAGATTTATTCGGCACACACGATCACGCTGCAATTTTTGTGATTGGGGTTAGTTGGGTAAGATAGCCCTCAAGCAGGTTCAGTTGTTCATTGGCATCACACACCCGGTTGATCTGCCGCCAAAGAGTAGCGCCCCCGGGCAGTGCGCGCACGTACCATTGGATGTGTTTGCGCGCCATGCGCACCCCTGTTACGGGTCCGTAAAAATTATGCGTGGCACGAATATGGCTCAGGATGATGGTGCGTAGCTCTTGCCGGCCGGGTGGCGCAAGGGGTTTTCCGGTTTCAAGGGTGTGTGCAATCTCGCGAAATAGCCACGGCCTGCCTTGGGCGCCGCGACCAATCATCAGGGCATCGGCACCGGTGCGCGCGAGCACCTGTTGTGCCTTGTCAGGCGAAGTGATATCGCCATTGGCGACTACGGGAATATGGACCGCAGCTTTCACGGCCGCAATGGTGTCGTAGTCCACATCACCTTGATAGTGGTCGGCACGTGTACGACCATGCACGGCCAGGCTTTGAATGCCCGCGCGTTCGGCGATCTGTGCGATGCGCACTGCATTGCGGTGCGCACGATCCCAACCGGTTCGTATTTTGAGTGTGATGGGTACCTCAACTGCTGAGACGACTGCATCCAGAATGTGCGCCACCCGTGGTTCATCGCGCAATAGAGCCGAGCCCGCCATCACGCCGCATACATTTTTTGCCGGACAGCCCATGTTGATGTCAATGATCTGCGCACCACGGGCAACGGTGTGCCGGGCAAAGTCAGCCAGCTGGTCGGGATCGGTACCCGCAATTTGCGCAACGCGTGGTTCCGGATCGCAGCTCAGCTCAGATCGTTGCAGGCTGGTTTTACTGTTGCGTAAGTGCGGATTGGCACTGGTCATTTCAGCGACCGTCATCGCAGCACCAAGGTTTAAGCATACACGCCTGAAGGGTTGATCCGTTATCCCGGCCATGGGCGAGAGAATCAACCTGTTCTTTAAGGTATAAGGACCAATCTGCATGTATTGTTGGTGAAGGGCGCTATTGGTATGGGCGCAGGTGCCGGATGATGGTTACAACAGCCACCAGGTGGCCAAACCTAAAAATGCCATGAACCCCACGACGTCGGTGATGGTGGTTAATAATACGCCGCCGGCCAATGCAGGGTCCACGCCGCTGCGACGCAGAATAAGCGGCAGCAAAAAACCGGCTATGGCTGCGATTAACAGGTTGATAATCATCGCAGCGCCAATAATCAGGCCGATTTGTTTATCACCAAACCAGAAGTAAGCCACGATTGCAACAACCAGCGCCCACAGCACACCATTGAGCAAACCGATCATGAGTTCCTTTAACAGCAACACACGCGTGTTCGATTGAGCCAGCTTGCCGGTCGCCAGTGCGCGAATCACAAGCGTGAGTGTCTGGTTGCCCGCAACACCACCCATGCTGGCCACAATCGGCATCAGGATGGCGAGCGCCACCACCTTGTCGATGGTTTCTTCGAACAGACCAATCACATACGATGCGAGCAGGGCCGTGATGAGGTTGATACCAAGCCAAATGGCGCGGCGTGATGCGGAAGGCACCACGGGTGCAAACATGTCATCTTCTTCATCCAGACCTGCCATGCGCATAATCGAGCTATCGGCTTCTTCGCGAATCACATCCACCACGTCGTCGATGGTGATGCGCCCCTGCAACTTGCCTTTGCCGTCAACCACGGGCGCTGATACCAGGTTGCGCTGCTCGAACATTAATGCGACTTCATCGGCCGATGTGGCCGCACTGATGCCCTTGACGGTTTTATCCATCATCTCGGCAACCGTGCATTCGGGGTCGTTGGTGAGCAGCGTTGAAAGCGGCAATACACCTAAGTATTTTTCGTTGCGATTGACTACAAACAGGCTGTCGGTCATATCCGGGATATCGCCGCGTAATCTTAGATACCTAAGCACCACATCAAATTCAACATCTGCGCGCACCGTGACGGTATCGGTGTTCATCAAACCACCGGCGCTGTCTTCCGGGTATGAAAGAACAGCTTCCAGACGGAGTTGGTCCCGTTTGTCCATGGAGGCCAGGATTTGCGCCACCAACGTGCCGGGCAGGTCCTGAATCAAATCGGCAAGGTCATCCATTTCCAGGGCAGTGGCTGCGGCCACCAGTTCGTCTGCCTCCATGTCGCTGATCAGGCCGGCGCGGACTTCATCGTTGACGTAGACCAGCACCTCACCATCATCCTCAGGATCAAGCAGGTTCCATACGACCAGGCGTTTTTGTAAGGGCAATGATTCCAGCAGGTGTGCTATTTCCGCCGGGTGAAGTGTGCTGAGCAGCTTGCGGATCTGCAAGGCGGCACCACTTTCCACTGCCTGGCTAAGTGCTGTAATGCGCAGTGTGCTGCGATCATCCATACTTGTCTCTGGCATTGGACGGCCCCTTGGCATTTATGACGTATGTTTGAGAAGACGACTTACCGGGCGCAGTGTAGCGGGTCGCGTAGGTGAGCGTCCAATGACATAAACGCCTTGAATCGCTGTTTGTGGTGTCTTGTCAGGGCTTGGTGTTTAGAACGTTCAGATATTTTGTGATGACTTCAGGTTCGCTGGATTTTAATATGCGCTTTGTGAGGCGTTTTAAGTCGCTTAGTTTGCTGTTCAGGACGACGTTTTTGACTTCCAGTAACGACGAAGGGTGCATGCTGAACTCAGTTAGCCCCATACCAAGCAACAGACGTGTGAAGCGGGGATCGCCCGCCATTTCGCCGCACATGTTGACAGGCTTACCCGTTTTACGCCCGATTTGTATCACGTGATCAATCAGGCTCAATACGGCAGGGTGCAGGGGGTCGTACAGATAATTCACGGTATCATCGACACGGTCAATTGCGAGCGTGTACTGTATGAGGTCGTTGGTGCCAATCGACAGAAAATCGATTTCGTCTGTAAATGAGTTGACGGCGATCGCTGCTGCAGGTATCTCGATCATGGCGCCGATCGGTATGTTTGGATCGTAACGTATATGTTTGGCATCAAGTTCGGATTTAGCCTGTTTTATTTGCGCTATGACCTGCCTTAGTTCCGTGATGGTCGACAGCATGGGTATCAGAATACGCACCGGGCCAGCGGTTGAGATGCGTAAAATTGCGCGCAACTGCGGCCGAAACAAACTTGGCTCCTTTAAGCACAAGCGTATTGCCCTGAGTCCTAATGCAGGATTTGTAGCGGATTGACAACCATCGCGTTTGCCATCGATTTGTTTGTCAGCACCAAGATCCAGTGTGCGAATTGTGACTGTCGCGCCTTTGACCGATTTAACAACCTTTAAATAGGACTGGAATTGCTCCTCTTCATCAGGTGGCTCAGAGCGATTCATGAACAGGTATTCTGTTCGGTACAAACCGACTGCGGCGCCACCTGCTGCCCGTACTGCGGTTAGGTCTTCATGTAACTCAACGTTAGCCTGTAGTTGTATGGGAATACCATCAAGGGTCTGGGCTTTTTGTTTTTTTAGTTTTTTAAGTGACGCAACACGACGTTGATCTTCCTTTTGACGCTTGCGGTAAAAAGAAAGTGTTCGGCGGTCTGCATTTGCAATGATGACGCCATGATGTCCATCAACTATGAGTTGCTCGCCGTCTTCCAATAGCCGCAGTGCATTTCGTACACCAACGACCGCTGGAATGCGTAAGCTTTTTGCCATAATCGCAGAATGGGAAAGCGGCCCGCCATATTCGGTAACAAACGCAGCAACACCACGTTCGTGTAAATTCACTGTGTCTGCAGGGCTCAAATCATCAGCAATGATAATTCGGTGTGAGTCACCTTCGCTTTCAGTCAACTGGTCGCTTTCTGAATCACCGTGCAGCAGGATGCGCTGGATTCTGTTAATTACATGAATGACATCATCCCGGCGGGTTCTAAGATATGAGTCATCTATTTCATCGAAAACCGACAGAAGGGCGTCGCAATGATTTTTAAGCGCCCATTCGGCATTGCATAATTGTTCACGGATTATCCTGGCTGGTACTTCGGTGAGTGCCGCATCGCCCAGCATCAGCAGATGTGTTTCTATGAAGGCGCCGATATCTGCAGGTGTATTTTTGGGTATTCGACCGCTTAATTCTTTCAGTTGACGTCGGGCAGATTTAACAGCCTTGCGATAGCGCTTTATTTCCGGCTTCACGCCTTCATCGGATAATAGTTTCCTGGCGATTTTTAGCTGGCCGCGCGTAAGAAGATATGCGCCACCAATGGCAATACCAGATGAGACTCCTATACCGTCAAGTTGTAATGTCATGGCAAATCGTCATCTTCGGCGCGATCAAAGTTATCTTCAGCTAGTTTAACCAGACTGTTTATGGCTGCGGCCTCGTCCTGTCCGCTGGCAATAATGGTCAGTTCAGTGCCATGGCTTGCTGCGAGCATCATCATGCCCATGATGCTCTTACCATCCACTTTGCGGCCTGGACCGATGACCTGGATTTTGCTGGAGAAGCTCGATGCAAGTTTCACAAAATTTGCAGCAGGCCGGGCATGAAGTCCTTTGGTGTTTTTAATATGAATCTTTTCTGTTATTGCCATATGTACATGATGAATTATGCTGCTTTGTGTTGTGTGATATTCAAAACAAACAGTTTTAATACCGATTTTGGGTCACGTGCCTTGCGAAGGTTTTGCCTGAAATTTTCAGTAGAAAAAGCTTCTGCAAGTTGTGCCAGCAGCTTTATGTGGTCATCGGATGAATCTTCTGGGACCAGCAGGGCAACGAGCAGATCAACGGGTTGCGAGTCTATAGCGTCGAAATTAACCGGGGTTTCGAGTGTAACTGTGGCCGCAATCGGCTTTTTGATATGTTCAAAGCGCCCGTGTGGCACAGCAGCACCAAATCCCAGGCCCGTACTGCCCAGTTTTTCCCTGTTCAGAAGCGTGTCAAACACTGCAACTTGTTCAACACCTTCGGAATCAGTTGCCAGTAACTCGCTCAATATTTCGAGTGCCCGCTTTTTGCTGTTTGCGCGCGTTTGGCATCGAATGCGGTTTTCATCAAGTATATCAATTATATTCATACCAGAATTATCTTCCTGCAGTGTACAAGTGAATGTGTTAGCCAGCAGATTTGCTCGGTTTTTGTGAGCGATGCCGTGTTTTAAATCGCTCTTTGTGTTTAAGGACCTGGCGATCAAGTTTGTCGATAAGCGCATCGATTGCGGCATACATATTTTCATCAATCGCATCGGCATATATGGTGGCGCCATTAAGATGGACTGTTGCTTCCGCCTTTTGACGAAGTTTTTCGACGCTTAAGATGACATGTCCATTGGTCATATGATCGAAGTGACGTTCGAGTTTGACAATTTTATCATTGACGTAATCTTTTAACGCCTTGGTAACCTCTACATGGTGACCTGTTATGTCTAGTTGCATGGTGTGCTCCTGACTGATTACAACGTTATTAAATGTAAAAAATCCTTGCCATATAGTTCATGTCTGTGTATCCGATAGTTCTTTACTTATACCTTTATACGTCTTTCGTTAGATGCAGGAATGGATAAATTCTCACGATATTTGGCAACAGTTCTTCGTGCAACATTAATACCCCTTTCCGACAGAATATTTGCCAGTTGACTGTCGCTAAACGGTTTACAAGTATCTTCAGTTGAGATCAATTTCTTGATCATCGCGCGTATTGCAGTTGCTGAACACTCGCCGCCATCCGTTGTGCCAACATGACTGGAAAAGAAATATTTAAATTCGAATATACCGCGCGGGGTATGCATGTATTTCTGTGTAGTAACCCTTGATATGGTCGATTCGTGCATTTCTACAGCATCGGCAATATCTTTTAGTACCAGCGGGTTCATGCCTTCTTCGCCGTATTCCATGAATGTCCGTTGCTTTTCGATGATACAGTGCGCAACTTTTAACAAGGTATCATTCCTGTTTTGGAGTGATTTAATGAACCAGCGGGCTTCGAGCAAGTTGTTTTTTAAAAACTGATTGTCGCGGCTGTTATCGGCACGTTTGATTAATTCCGCGTAATACCGGTTGATGCTGAGACGAGGTGCTAGGTCGGGGTTGAGTTCGACATTCCATTCATTACGGCGTTTCCTGACATAAACATCCGGTATGACATATTCTGGCACGTGATTGCTGATTGCAGAACCCGGTCTCGGGTTAAGGGAACGTACCAGGTCCATGGCATTGGCAAGATCCGATTCATCGACTTTAATGCGCTTAAGGATTTTGCGTTGATCACGTTCCGCCAGCAGATCAAAATGATCGCATATTAGCGACATTGCCAGTTGGTGTGCGGGACCCGTCTCGACTATCTGTTCAATTTGAATTTTGAGTGATTCCTGCAAGTTTCGCGCACCAACGCCGGGTGGATCAAGCCGCTGCACGCGATGCAGGACTGCTTCAAGCTCCTCGGGTGTAACCTCCAAATCCTGACCCAGATCCTGGTAGAAGTTATCCAGTGTACCTTCCAGGTAACCATCCTCATTAATGGCGTCGATCAAGGCCATTGCGATGACCTGGTCTGTATCATTTAATGGGGTAAGGTTGATTTGCGATAACAAGTGCTCCCGCAATGATGAGGCGGGCGCCTTGAGGTTTTGTATTTGGTCGAAATTCTCACTACGGGCAGGGCCAGATGTGTATTCGTAGCTGCTGGCAGTGTTCTGCTCCCATAAGCCGCTGTCCGCCGCTTCATCTGGCGGGGTATCGGGAGAATTCGCGGTGTTTTCGTCAGATTCCTGTGATGGCGTGTTTTCCGGCTGTTCGTCAACAACCTCAAGCAGCGGGTTGCTATCCAGCGTCTGCTGAATCTCGGTGTGCAGATCAATAGACGAGAGTTGTAGCAACCGAATGGCTTGCTGCAATTGTGGTGTCAGGGTCAATTGCTGACCCAGCTTTAGGTTTAGGGCTTGCTTCATAATTACTTATAAAGATACAAGATTCGCGCCATCAATGGCTTGATTACGGTCAAAGCCGCGCGGATATAATGTAACTAACTGTTCTATAAGGGAAAAAATATCCTTTTATGCGCGCTAGAGTGTGAAGTGTTCGCCCAGGTAGACTTCACGTACCCGGCTGTCGTTGGTAATTTCATCCGGACTGCCTTCAGAGATTACTTTTCCTTCGCTGACGATGTAGGCCCGGTCGCAGATGCCCAAGGCCTCACGGACATTGTGATCCGTGATCAGCACACCAATACCCGCGTCGCGCAGATGGGCGATAATGTTATGGATATCGAGTACAGAGATTGGATCAACGCCGGCAAATGGCTCATCGAGCAGCATAAACACGGGACGGGCTGCCAGGGCCCTGGCAATTTCGACCCGGCGCCGCTCGCCACCGGAAAGGGTAATGCCACGGTGATCTGCCAGATGACCGACATGCAACTCGTGCATCAGTTCATCGAGCAGGTTGATGCGCTGGTCATCACTGAGGTCAGGACGTGTTTCCAAAATCGCCATGATGTTGTCAGCCACGCTTAGCCTGCGGAATATAGAAGATTCCTGGGGCAAGTAGCCAAGTCCCATACGCGCGCGTTCATGCATTGGTGAATTCGATACATCTTTCCGGTCGAGGAAAATCTTCCCGCCATCGCAGGCAACCAGACCTACGATCATGTAAAAGCAGGTTGTTTTGCCGGCCCCGTTTGGTCCCAGCAAGCCTACAACTTCACCTGTCTGAACTGCGAACGACACGCCATCGACCACTTTTCTTGATCGATACTGTTTGACAAGATTGCTTGCGACCAAGGTTGTCATGAGTCAGCGTTTAAAGGGCTGGTGTTCAATATGGCAACATTAAAGCCATGAACGTTGAGAATAATGCACGGGCCTACTTCTTCTTTTTTGGCTGAATGGTTATGCGGATTCTGCTGTCGCTTTTCTTTCCGGATTTTGTCGCAGTCCGCGGAGCGCCTCGTGCTTTGACGATATCGTTTTTTGCGTCGTAATCGATAATGTGACCGGTGAAAACATCCTGCCCCTGCCAGACTTTTGCGTTTCTTTCCAGGTGCACAAACTGTTTCTTGGCATAGACTTCCATACGTTCAGCCTCTGCGCGAACATCGACCGGTTTGTTATCAGGCCGTTGTCGGTACTTGGCGGGTCTTCCAATTATAACAACCTTGTTTACTTCACCATCGATGCTGAAAATCGCAACAGTATCACCCTTCACATGCATCGAGCCCTGGTCAATTTCAACATTTCCCCTGTATACGGTCACACCCTTTTTGTCGTTCATCTCGACTTCGTTGGCGGCAATGTTCATGGGCTTGTCTTTGTCTGATGACAAAGCCAGTATGTCGCCCGCATACAGGGTGCAGATGAATGAAAATATAAAAATATTAGTGCATCGTTTACTCATAGCGTCCCCGGACTTTAGATAACAAGTGCAGTTTCCCAAGTTTCAGCCATGCACGCATACCGATCGCTTTAACAGTGTTGTTATCCCGAATAATGGTAATCGGTTCTTTGGTTTCCGCGTAATCCTTGTCGCTCATTAATAGAAGTCTGTCCGTATAGATCTGTATATCTGAAAGGGTATCTGTACCTTCTCTGCGTATTGCTACGTTGCCCGTGAGCATTGTTTTGGTTCCATCATCATTAACGCGGGCTGACCGCGCATCAACGATCCATGGCGGCTCATTGTCCCGATAAATTTCTACGTGCGGTGTTTGGACCTCACTTGAATTATCAGTTGGGTAGTGCACCAAAGATCGTCCATGAACGCTGTATTTTACCTTGCCTTCGATGCCCATGGCCTTAAGTGTGAATTGCTCCATATAGTAATCCGGCTTGTTGCTCTCGCTTTTGACTAGCTTGCGTAACGGTTCTTCGACAACCGATTCCAGCCACCATGACATGCTTGCCAGGATGGTCAGCACAAGGATTGTCACCCATGTTGTAGGTTGGCTTAGCTCAGGTAGTGTTGCCACTGCGCATCCAGCTTTTCATGAGCTGTGAGAATCATTTCGCAGACATCTCGTGCGGCACCCAGGCCACCTGTCCTTGGTGTTTGCCAATGACTGTGCTGTTTTACGAGTTCATGGGCATTGGCGACAGCGATTGCCAGCCCGACCCGAATCATGACAGGTAAGTCGACTACATCATCACCAACAAAGGCGATATCCTCGTACGTTAACGATAGTGCCTGAGCAAGCGACTCAAGGGCCTGTATTTTGTTATGTTGCCCCTGATAAACATGCTCAACGCCCAGATTTTTCATGCGGCGTTCAACAACTTGCGAAGTGCGTCCCGTGATGATTGCAGTGCTTATTCCGTTTTCATGCAGCATCTTAATGCCATGACCGTCATGGGAGTTAAATGCCTTGTACTCCTTACCATCATCACCAAGAAATAATGAACCATCAGTCAGTACACCATCAACATCAAATGCCACCAGGCGAATGCGTTTTGCACGTTTTAGCAACTGCTTGTCGTACTGTTCGGGCATAACCGATTTCAGGCAACGCCGGCGCGTAACAGGTCGTGCATATTCATGGCGCCTTCGAGGCGATGTTCATCATCGACAATCAACAAGGCACCGACTTTATGCTGTTGCATGATTCTCAAGCCCTCTGCTGCCAGCAAGTGGCGCTGTGCGGTTTTGCAATCACGGATCATGACATCGTCAACGATCTTGACGCGAATATCGACTTGCTTTTCCAGCGTGCGGCGTAGATCGCCATCTGTAAAAATCCCAATGACACGTTGCTCGTGATCTAAAATGGCTGTCACGCCGATACCTTTTTTAGTCATTTCCACCATTGCTTCACTGAGCGTGACACCGGATCTGACGCTGGGGACATGGTCCCCGGTACGCATGATGTCCTCGATATGCAACAGTAGCCTGCGGCCAAGACGGCCACCCGGATGAGATCGTGCGAAATCGTGCTCTGTAAAACCGCGTGCATTGAGCAATGCGATCGCCATAGCATCACCCATGGCGAGTGCTGCGGTCGTGCTGGCCGTGGGTGCCAGACCCAACGGACAGGCTTCTTTTTCGACACTGACATCGATGTTGACGGTTGCTTCCCGTGCCAGCTCAGATTCAACATTGCCGGTCAGGGCAATGAGGGGTACGCCCAGACGTTTAATAAGCGGGAGGATGAGGAGTATTTCTTCTGTAGTACCTGAATTGGATAAGGCTAACACCACGTCGGTCGGCGTTATCATGCCAAGGTCACCGTGGCTTGCTTCGCCAGGATGCATGAAGAACGCCGGTGTGCCCGTGCTGGCCAGGGTAGAGGCAATCTTGTCGCCGATATGGCCGGATTTCCCCATACCGGTCACAACGATACGGCCCGTGCAGGCCAGCATCAGCTCGCACGCCTGCTGAAACTGGCCATCGACACGGCCAATCAGGTTCTTGATGGCCTCGGCCTCGGTTTCCAAAACAGCGATGCCCAGATCGCGTATGTTGCTCTCGTTCATCTATGCTTATCGTGCACTCAGCCAGTCAGGTGCTATGGGTGAAGAGGAAGGCGGTATAGCCAACAAAGGTGCCCAGCAGCAATGCGCCTTCTGTTCTGGTGATACGTCCTGGCGAGACAAAGCCGTAGGCCATGGCAAATAATGCCAAAGTCAACACCAGCATCACAGGCAGATCGCGCCACAACACCTCATTGTAAAGTGTTGATGGATTAATCACACCTGCGATACCCAATACAACCAGAATATTGAACATGTTTGAACCGATGACATTGCCGATGGCCAGTTCATGTTCATTTTTCAGCGCACTGGTGATGGCAGCGGCCAGTTCGGGCAGGGATGTGCCGATCGCAACGATGGTCAAGCCAATGACCAGATCACTGATGCCAAGTGTTTCAGCGATACCCACGGCACCCCAAACCAGCAGGCGCGAGCTGGCCAGCAGCGCAATCAGCCCGATGAGGATCCAGAAAACGCCCTGCTTCAGCGGCATATGGTGTGGAATTTCACTCTCGACATCGATGCCAAGCGGATCGTCAATGCGTCCTTGGCGCGCAGTCCTGATGACCATGATTATGACGAGCATCATGGCGGTGATCATGACGATACCGTCCCAACGTCCCAGCACGCCGTCATAGAGCAGTGCACTGGCGGCAATCGTAATAACCAACAGCGCAGGGAATTCGCGTTTCAGTGTTTGGGAACGGACCTTGATCTCGCTGATCAGCGCGGTGCAGCCAAGGACCAGGCTGATATTGGCGATATTCGAGCCAATGGCGTTGCCTACCGCCAGTCCCGTGGCACCCTGCCAGGCCGCGAAGGCCGACACCATCATTTCTGGCGCACTGGTACCAAAACCGACAATGGTCACACCAATGATCAGTGGTGATACATTTAAGGTGTGCGCTAGTCCCGAGGCCCCAGTAATGAAGCGATCAGCACTCCAGACGAGTGCGACAAGGCCCACAAGGATGGCTAAGATGAACCACAACATGGAATTCTGAATTAATGAAAGACCCCGCATCTTAACAGTAGCGCTAAGCAGGGGCGAGCGGACCCAAATGTACTAACTATGAACAACTTATGGGGAATAACTCAAAAAACCATGAATGAACACCGAAGTGAATATGACGCCAGGTGTCAAAAATGACGACGGCGTATCCTGAACTGATTGTAGGTGCCTATGGCTGGGATCATGTGGACTGGCAGGGTGTTTTCTATCCGGACGATTTGCCCAAAGACTGGCGCCTGACCTATTACGCCAACGAGTTCAGAAGCGTGTATGTGCCTCAGCCCGTGTGGCTTGATGCCAGTATGGATGAGTTAGAAAAATGGGCAGACGACACGCCTGATGAGTTTTATTTTTTTCTGGAGTTAAAGGGTGGCAATGGCGATGCCAAGTTCATCGACGACGTATCACAACGGATAAAGATATTTGATGAAAAGCTACGCGGTGTCATAGCGCATGATGCATTGATGGTGTTACCGGACGCTCGTTGTTACTACGATGCGGGGTACTCGGATCCCGCAGCAGGGGAACACGGGCATGTTTGCTGGCGACCAGGTTATCCAGGCCGTTTGTGTGACGTGGCATTAATGGATGCAGCATCACAACAACAGGACCAAAAGGCGTTGGCGCAGATGATCAGGGCCTATCTTGATCAGACAGGACCGTGCGAGGTTGCCTGGCTTTTTTTCGAGGGCAGCCCTGCGATTTCGGTCTTGCATGAAACGGTTACGATCGCGCAACTGTTAGGCGCCTAATTCAGATAGAATATCGTCCCCGCGTTTTAACCAGGGGTTGGTCAGTAGCCAACAGGAATAATATTTTTAATGACTGAACAACAAACAACAACCAGAAAAGACCTGATCAGGGTTCGCGGGCTTAGTTTCCATCGCGAAGACAAGGTGATTTTCGATAACGTCGATATGAACATTGAACAGGGCAAGATCACAGCCATTATGGGTCCGAGCGGCAGCGGCAAGACGACACTGCTCAGATTAATTGGCGGTCAGTTGCGTCCTGAAAGAGGGACCATTGAAGTCGATGGCCTGAATGTACACCAATTGGATCATCGTGCGCTGTATGTACTGAGAAAGCGCATGGGTATGCTGTTCCAAACCGGCGCGCTGCTGACCGATCTATCGGTGTATGACAATGTCGCTTTTCCAATGCGCGAGCACACCGAGTTGCCGGAGAAACTGATTCGTACGCTGGTGTTGATGAAGCTCGAGGCCGTCGGGTTGCGCGGCGCCCGGGACTTGATGCCGGCACAGCTTTCCGGGGGCATGGCACGGCGGGTTGCGCTGGCAAGGGCGATTGCGCTGGATCCCATGATGATCATGTATGACGAGCCATTCACGGGCCAGGACCCGATATCGATGGGGATCTTGCTGAAACTGATTCGTCTGTTAAACGATGCACTGGGGCTTACCAGTGTCGTGGTTTCACATGATGTGCGCGAAACAGCCGATATTGCAGATTATGTCTACATCCTGGCTGGGGGCCGTGTTGTGGCCGAGGGGACATCGGCTGAACTGGATCAGACCGATTCCGAGTATGTGCGCCAGTTCATGGATGGATTGCCGGATGGCCCGGTACCCTTTCATTACCCGGCCAACGATTACCAGAAAGAACTGCTTGGGCAGGTTTAGGCAGATGCTGGATACACTGCAGATATTGGGCCGCCGGGGGCTTATGTTCTTGAAACGACTCGGTCGCGGGCATTTCTTTCTCATCAGGGTGTTGGTGGGGTCGGCCAGCCTGTTTGCGCGCCCACGACTGGTGATTCAGCAGTTATTCTCGGTTGGCGTGTTGTCCTTCGTCATCATCATCGTGTCCGGTACCTTCGTCGGCATGGTCCTGGGCTTGCAGGTGTACTACCTGCTGGTGGATTTTGGTGCCGAGACCGTGTTGGGTGAGGGCGTTGCCAAGACCCTGACCCGGGAACTTGGACCGGTGGTTGCTGCCTTACTCTTTGCAGGGCGCGCAGGTTCCGCGTTAACCGCGGAGATTGGCCTGATGAAGGCCACCGAGCAGTTGTCAGCCATGGAGATGATGGCGGTTGACCCGATCCGTCGCGTGATTGCACCACGGTTTGTAGCGGGGTTTATCTCCATGCCGTTACTGGCCGCGATATTTTCAGCAGTCGGTATACTGGGCGGCTGGTTCGTAGGCGTAGGACTGCTGGGTATCGATGACGGTATCTTCTGGTCGCGCATGCAGGCCGAAGTTGATTTTGGGTATGATATTTACAATGGTGTAATTAAAAGCCTGGTGTTTGGATTTGTCATCACCTGGATCGCGCTTTTTGAGGGGTATGATACGGTTCCAACTGCGGAGGGCATCGGCCGCTCAACGACCAGAACCGTTGTCAATTCCTCGCTCGCTGTACTGGGTTTGGACTTTATCCTTACCGCAATAATGTTCGGGGAATCCTGAAAAATGAAGACTAGAACACTGGAGATTACCGTAGGCGCATTCATAGCGGTCGGTTTCGCCGCACTGTTTATGCTGGCGATGCAGGTCAGTAATTTGAGCAGTTTCAGCAACGAGGATGGTTATGAAATCATCGCCCGGTTTGACAATATCGGCGGACTCAATGAACGCGCCTATGTCAGTATGGCAGGGGTACGGATTGGCCGTGTAACCAGCGTTGATTTTGACCGTGAGACCTTCCAGGCAAAAGTCAGGATAAATATCCGGCAGCAATACGACCAGATTCCGACCGATACCAGTGCCTCCATCCTGACATCCGGAATTCTCGGTGATCAGTACATTGGGCTGGACCCTGGCGGGGCTGAACAGTATCTAAAGGAAGGCTCAGAGGTACGGCTGACACAGTCGGCCATGATCCTGGAGCAGATTATCGGGCAGTTTTTATTCGACAAGGCGGCTGAAGGTCCGGATAATCGGAAATAACGTCACCGACTAAACTATAACCGGATCGCAACACCACCGGGCTTTCACAAACGAGAACGAACGGAGAAAAAGCGTGAACAGGCTTGCCGCAATCACAATATTCTTATGGACCCTGAGTTTGACCAACCTGGCTTATGCATCAACGGCCCAGGAGGCCGTCAAGAAGGCCTCTGATCAGGTTCTGGCAGCACTCAAGACGGATAGGGAAAAGATCAAGGCCGATCCGGAATATGTCTATGGACTGGTCACCGACATTATCCTGCCGCATTTTGATTTTCCGGGCATGGCTCAATGGGTGCTGGGTAAATACTGGCGACGGGCCGACGAGGCGCAACGGGCACGCTTTATCGAGGAGTTCAAGAATCTTCTGGTGCGCACCTATGCGACGGCACTCGTTGAGTATTCTGATGAAACAATCGAGTATCTGCCTATTCGCAGTGCCGCCGGCGCCGAAAGTGTTATCGTTCGCACTGAGATTCACCAAAAGGGCGGCAAGCCATTAGCCGTGGCATACACGATGCATACCGTCGGCGGTGACTGGAAGGTCTATGACATCAATATTGGCGGTATGAGCCTGGTGAGCAATTATCGCAACACCTTTGCCAGCCAGATCCGGCGCTCAGGCCTCGATGGTCTTCTCAAGACACTGGCTTCGCATAACAAGAAGCTGAAGAACAACATCCAGTGATCGCCAGTATCAAACCCATGGCGGATGGTGAATTGGCGTTGTCTGGTGAGTTGAATTATCAAACGGTGCCCGGCCTGTGGAAAAAGACCTTGGTATTGCTGTCTCAGGGTGCAGTATCTAGCATTGATCTTAAAGATGTGACCAGGGCGGATAGCGCCGGTATTGCCTATCTCATTGAGGTGATTTGTGAAGCACGTAAGCGTCACCAGGCGGTTGATGTTCGGCATATTCCGGATCAACTGACGGCCATTGGTGCGGTGTCCGGTCTGCAGCAGATTCTCGGTAAGCACTGAGTCTTTAAGTGACTGGCCGCTTGCGTACGGTTCATTTATAAATCTTTCTGATTGTTCGCTCAGATGACTGGGCACACTTCATCAATAGCGGTTTCTATCTGCGGGCTGCACAAACACTATGGCACGGTGCATGCCTTGCGCGGCATCGACTTTGAGATCATGCCCGGGGAATTATTCGGTTTGCTGGGTCCGAATGGCGCTGGCAAATCGACCCTGATCAATATACTGGCTGGATTGGTGCGCGCAACCCGGGGGGACATTCTGATTCATGGCCATCATGTTGTGCAGGACTACCGGCGCACAAGAAGGGATGTCGGTATTGTGCCGCAGGAGTTGGTCTATGACCCGTTTTTCACAGTACGTGAGGTGCTTGATTATCAGGCGGGCTATTTTGGCTGCGGCCCCGAACAAGGTCCGTGGATCGATGAGTTGCTTGATACGCTGAATCTTGCAGCAAAGGCCAATGACAATGTGATGTCGCTTTCAGGCGGCATGAAGCGTCGCTTGCTGATTGCCCAGGCATTAGTCCATCGCCCGCAAGTTCTGGTACTGGATGAGCCTACTGCTGGTGTTGATGTTGAAATGCGACGGGTGCTTTGGAGGTTTATCAAGCAGCTTCATGAAGCGGGTCATACCATCGTGTTGACAACGCATTATCTTGAGGAAGCTGAAACGTTATGTGATCGTATTGCCATCCTGAATCATGGTTCACTGGTTGCGCTGGACAGCAAGCAGTGCTTGCTTGATCGTCACCCATGGCGGTTGTTATGCCTTGTGCTTGAAGACAGCAAAACACCCTTGCCTGATCAGTTAATGCCTCTTGTCCGGGAGCGAAATGACCGGCGTGTGGTTCTACGCATGAATAAGCATGAAGACGGGATAGCGGGTGTGCTTGATGCGCTGCATCAGTCACATATCAAGGTGCAGGACTTTTACACACGTGACGTAGGGTTGGAAGAAGTATTCCTGGCATTAACAGGATCAGGTGATGAATAACCCGCGTGGTATGTGGACGCTGTTCCGCAAGGAAATGTCACGTTTTATGAAAGTGTCGGTACAAACGGTATTAACGCCCGTGGTGACCTCGCTTTTGTACCTGATGGTGTTTCTTCAGGTGCTCAAGGAACATGTCGAAGTGTATCCCGGTGTTGTGTACTCAGTTTTTCTTCTGCCGGGGTTGATCATGATGAGCATGATTCAAAATGCATTTGCCAATTCATCATCCAGCCTGATCCAGTCGAAAATGATGGGCAACCTGGTATTTGTGCTGTTGGCCCCATTGTCTTCCCTGGAGATTTACTTTGCGTTTGTGGCTGCCGCAATATTGCGTGGTTTGCTGGTCGGCATAGGTGTGTATATCGCAGCCATATGGTTTGTCCCGTTGCACATCACAAATATTGGCGTTGTGCTGGTATTTGCATTGCTTGGTACAGCGAGTCTGGGTGCACTGGGCCTTCTTGCCGGTATCTGGTCAAGGCAGTTTGAGCAACTGGCTGCGTTTCAGAATTTTGTGGTTCTGCCTTTGTCCTTCCTCAGTGGTGTTTTTTATTCAATCCATAGTTTGCCCGATCCCTGGGCCGCCGTTTCGCGCTTTAACCCTTTTTTCTATATGATTGACGGCTTCAGATATGGCTTTCTGGGGGCATCGGACGTGTCGCCGACCTTAAGTATCGGAGTAATGAGCGCTTTTTTTGTACTGCTATCGGTGTTTTGCATCTGGTTGCTGCATACAGGCTACAAACTACGTGACTAGCCGGTGTCGAGTAACCGGTAACTCATAGAATCATGATCTAACGGACATTCTGGATGGACAGACTGCTGATTCAAGGCGGGGCAACTTTATCGGGCGAGATTCGAATATCTGGCGCCAAGAATGCAGTACTGCCCATTCTTGCCGCCACGCTGCTGGCCGACGGGGAGGTTGTGGTGCGCAATGTACCGCATCTCCAGGATGTGACGACGACTCTGGAGTTGTTGGGCCGCATGGGCGTCACACTGATCGTTGATGAGCGCATGAACATTACCGTCGACCCGCGAACCATGGACGTCTTCTATGCGCCCTACGAGTTGGTGAAAACCATGCGCGCATCGATCCTGGTGCTTGGTCCCCTGGTCGCCAAGTATGGCCAGGCCGAGGTGTCTTTGCCAGGCGGCTGTGCCATTGGCTCAAGGCCGGTTAACTTGCATATCGAAGGTTTAAGGGCTTTGGGTGCCGAGGTTGATGTAGAAGATGGTTATATCAAGGCCAGGGCAAATAAATTAAAAGGTGCGCGACTGGTCATGGAGATGATCACGGTCACGGGTACAGAGAATCTGATGATGGCTGCGAGCCTGGCTGAGGGGCAGACTGTGATTGAAAATGCGGCACGTGAGCCGGAAGTAGTTGATCTGGCTAATTGCTTGATCAGCATGGGTGCAAAGATCGAAGGTGCAGGCACCGACTGTATTACCATTGAAGGTGTCAGTAGCTTAAGCGGTACTACGTATGATGTATTGCCCGATCGTATTGAGACGGGCACTTTTTTGACTGCGGCCGCAATTACCGGGGGCAAAATTCGCTTGAAAGATACCCGGCCAGATTTGGTCGATGCAGTACTTGTCAAGCTTGAAGAGGCGGGTGCCGACATCAATACAGGACCGGACTGGATCGAACTTGATATGCATGGGCGTCGACCAAAGGCCGTGCATGTGCGTACTGCACCGTATCCCGGATTTCCCACGGATATGCAGGCACAGTTTACCGCGTTGAACATTATTGGTGAGGGCATGGGTACGATCAGTGAGACCGTATTTGAAAACCGCTTTATGCACATACCCGAAATGCAGCGTATGGGCGCTGATGTCAGGCTGGAAGGTAACACGGCCATCAGTAATGGTGTTCAGGGTCTCAAGGCCGCACCGGTTATGGCGACCGACCTGCGTGCGTCCGCGAGTCTGGTTTTGGCTGGATTGGTGGCCAGTGGCGAGACCTTTGTGGACCGCATCTACCATATCGACCGCGGCTACGAATGTATTGAAGAGAAGCTTGCCCAACTGGGCGCCAAAATTCGCCGTGTGCCGGGTGGGCGATCAGGCAAGAAGACCGCTGTCAGCGAGGAACGACGTCGTGCCGGTTGATAACATCAACGGCATCAAGATCGCCGTAGCCAAGGGGCGGATCTTTGAAGAAGCCATGCCGTTACTGGAACAGGCAGGGGTTTCGCTACTCGATAATCCAGAGCAAAGCCGCAAACTGATTTTAGACACTTCCGATCCCTTGATTAAACTGGTGGTGATACGCTCGGCGGATGTACCGACCTATGTGCAGTATGGTGCTGCTGATTTGGGGGTCGTTGGCAAGGATGTGTTGATGGAGCATGGTGGCGCCGGTCTTTATGAACCACTGGATTTGGGTATTGCCCGTTGCAGCATGATGATCGCGGGACTTCCGGATGCCATGCCGCTCAATGGCCGGCCGAGAATTGCAACCAAGTATGTCAACATCACACGACAGTATTTTGCCGGGCGCGGGGAGCAGGTCGAAATCGTCAAATTGTATGGATCCATGGAATTGGCGCCCCTGGCGGGACTGGCCAATCTGATTGTTGACCTTGTCGATACCGGCAACACACTCAAGGCGAATGGATTGGTACAACTGGAAAAGATTTGCGATATCAGCGCCCGGTTAATCATCAATCAGGCGTCCTTGCGCTTAAAGTCGCAACCGGTCAAGGCATTGACTGAGCGATTAAGTGCAGTGGTTGGAAAGGTTGTCTGATTATTTGCAGGCATCAATCACTCGTCTTCGAAGATGGCCCAGACCAAGATCATTCAAAGACTGAATAGCAGCGACTTAGGCTTCGAGGAAGAGCTTGGCCGACTGCTGACGTATGGGGAGGATGCTGCTTCAGCAGTGGAAGAAGCAGTTTGTTCGATCATTTCGGATGTGCGGCGCAAAGGTGATACTGCACTGCTTGAGTACACAAAGCGCTTTGATGGTGTTGCATTTGATTCGGCTAACGATCTTGCAATTGATGATGATTTACTGGAAGAGGCGCCAACGCTTATTACTCAGGCGCAGCGGGCGGCACTGGAAGAAGCCGAGGTTCGTATCAGGGCATATGCCGAGCGCCAGAAGTTGCAATCATGGCGCTATGAAGAGGCGGATGGCACGATGCTCGGCCAGCAGATTACACCGTTGGACAGGGTGGGATTGTATGTGCCCGGCGGCACGGCGGCGTACCCCTCTTCGGTGTTGATGAATGCAATTCCTGCACATGTTGCGGGTGTACGCGAATTGATCATGGTAACCCCAACACCGAACGGCGAGATCAACAAACTGGTGCTTGCAGCAGCAGCGGTTGCCGGTGTCGATAAGGTGTTTCGTATCGGCGGTGCGCAGGCGGTTGCAGCACTCGCATACGGTACCGATACAATTCCGAAGGTCGATAAGATTGTTGGGCCTGGGAATATTTATGTTGCTACCGCTAAACGCCGTGTCTTTGGCGAGGTGGGTATCGATATGATCGCCGGCCCTTCTGAAGTACTGATTATTGCCGATGGTAGTGCCAATCATAAGTGGCTTGCGATGGATTTGTTTGCTCAGGCTGAACACGATTCCGATGCACAGTCTATTTTGTTGTGTCCTGACGATCGTTATTTGGACAAGGTTGAGACGGAGATAAAACGCCTGTTACCGAAGATGGAACGCGTACAGATTATTTCGGACTCATTACGTGGCCGTGGTGCCCTGATCAAGGTGCGTGATCTTGATGAGGCGGTAGATTTGGCTAACCGTATTGCACCCGAGCATCTCGAACTCGCGGTTTCCAAACCGGATCAACTATTAGCGGGTATCCGTCATGCCGGCGCGATTTTTCTAGGTCATTACAGCGCAGAAGTGTTTGGCGATTATTGCGCGGGTCCAAATCATGTTTTACCAACGGCACGGACCGCACGGTTTTCTTCGCCGCTTGGTGTATATGACTTTCAGAAACGAACCAGCCTTATCTGGTGTTCAGCGAAAGGCGCGCGCAAACTGTCGGACACAGCAAGCGTGCTTGCACGTGGCGAGGGACTGACCGCACATGCCCGTTCAGCCGAATATCG
>BTQO01000008.1:0-20497 GCA_036985915.1 Gammaproteobacteria bacterium
CGTCATTAGCATCCTGTTGTTTGTTGGTGCAATGGCTAAATCGGCCCAGTTTCCACTGCACGTCTGGTTGCCTGATTCAATGGAAGGCCCGACACCGATCTCTGCACTGATACATGCCGCAACAATGGTAACCGCAGGAATATTTATGGTAGCGCGGATGTCGCCTATATATGAGCTTTCAGAAACGGCGTTATCTTTTGTGATGATAATCGGTGCAATTACGGCGTTCTTTATGGGCCTGTTAGGGCTCGTGCAACATGATATTAAACGCGTGATTGCCTACTCTACGCTTTCGCAGCTAGGTTATATGACCGTGGCTCTTGGCGCATCTGCCTATGCCGCTGCCATTTTCCATTTAATGACGCATGCTTTCTTCAAGGCCTTGTTATTCCTGGCAGCAGGCTCGGTCATTATTGCGCTACACCATGAGCAGGATATGCGCAAAATGGGTGGTCTGCGAAAATACATGCCAATTACCTACTGGACCTTTCTTGTTGGTTCACTGGCACTGATCGGTTTCCCGGGTTTGTCAGGTTTCTTTTCCAAAGACGCAATCATAGAAGCGGTACATCAATCCACCTTGCCCGGCTCTACGGTTGCTTATTGGGCTGTGCTTGGAGGTGTGTTTATTACCGCGTTATATACTTTCAGAATGTTCTTTTTGGTGTTTCATGGCAAGGAACGCATCGATGAACATGCACGTGCACATTTACATGAAACACCCTGGGTAGTCACTCTGCCGTTGATACTACTCGCGATCCCTTCATTCTTTATTGGCGGTATGACTATTGGCGAAATATTGTTTGGCGGTTACTTTGGTGATGCCATTGTTGTGAGTACGCAACATGATGTTTTGGCCGAAATCGGGGCAGATTACACAGGTGTATGGGGGTTCATTTGGCATGGAGTATTTGCCTGGCCGTTTGCGCTTGCCCTGGCCGGTATTGCGACAGCATGGTTTATGTATCTCAAGCGTCCCGATCTTCCCGAAGCTATTAGCAACCGCCTAGGTGTGGTGTACAGAATACTGGTCAACAAATATTACTTTGATGATTTATATCAGGATGTGTTTGTGCGTGGCAGTCGTGCAATGGGTATGATTTTCTGGAAACTGGGCGATGTTTTTCTGATCGACGGCGCAGTCGTGAATGGATCGGCACGTGTTGTGGCAGTACTTTCTGAATTTATCCGTCGTGTGCAGACCGGCTACATGTATCACTATGCATTCGCAATGATTTTCGGTATAGCCATTCTATTAACCTGGCTGCTGGCCGGAACGCTGGCTGTTTGATGGGATGATTTCCGAATTACCAATACTCAGCTTGCTCGTGTGGACGCCGATAATCGGCGGACTGCTTATTTTGACAGCAGGTGCCAAGGGCTCAGACGGCGCGTACCGGTTGGCGCTTGTTTTTTCACTGGCAACGCTGTTGCTCAGCATTCCGTTGTATACAGATTTTGATGTCTCTACACACCTCATGCAGTTCGAGGAATTTGCATCATGGATACCGGTTTTAAATATTAACTACCATCTCGGTATTGATGGCATATCGATGCCGCTCATATTATTGACCAGTTTTGTTACTGTACTTGTCGTTATTGCATCATGGAAGATGATTGAATACCGGGCGGCCCAGTACATGGCATCCTTCCTGATCATGGAAGGGCTTATGATCGGTGTATTTTCAGCACTGGATGCAATATTGTTTTATGTATTCTGGGAAGCCATGCTGATACCGATGTTTCTGATTATCGGTATCTGGGGCGGACCAAACCGTATATACGCGACGATCAAGTTCTTTTTGTACACCTTCCTTGGATCAGTCTTCATGCTGGTTGCGCTTGTCTATCTGTATTTACAAACCTCATCAGGAAGCTTCGAGGTCCTTGATTTTCATCTACTGAGCCTGAGCTATACAGAGCAGATGTTTATATTTGTTGCTTTTCTGGTTGCCTTTGCCGTCAAGATTCCAATGTGGCCAGTTCATACCTGGTTACCGGATGCTCATGTTGAAGCGCCAACTGGTGGATCAGTGATACTTGCCGCCATCATGCTGAAGATAGGCGCGTATGGTTTTCTGCGTTTTAGTTTACCTATTACGCCGGATGCGAGCCATGCACTGGACTGGTTGATTATATCATTGTCACTTATTGCCGTTGTTTACATTAGTTTTGTAGCGATTGCCCAGGAGGACATGAAGAAACTGATTGCCTATTCTTCGATTGCGCATATGGGTTTTGTGACATTAGGTATTTTCATTCCCTTCACCATCTATGAAAAATCGGGCGTTATGAGCGGCGCAATACTTGGTGTTGAGGGTGCCATTGTACAAATGGTGTCTCATGGATTTATATCTGCCGCACTCTTTTTATGTGTTGGTGTTATGTATGAACGTGTGCATTCCAGGAAGATCAGAGACTATGGCGGCGTTGTAAACACTATGCCTGTATTTGCAAGCTTCATGGTTTTGTTTGCATTGGCAAATGCAGGTTTGCCGGGCACATCCGGCTTTGTTGGCGAATTTATGGTTATTTTGTCTTCCTTTAAGGCGAACTTCTGGTTTGCGTTTTTTGCAGGCACGACGCTGATATTGGGCGCCGCATACAGTCTTTGGATGGTCAAGCGCGTTATATTTGGTGCAGTCGCCAATGATAACGTTGCATCACTTAAGGATCTTCAGGTCAGGGAAGTTATTGTTCTGGGCAGTCTTGCTGTGATGGTCTTGTTGGTGGGTTTATGGCCTGCTCCACTGGTTGAAGTTATGCACGCAAGTGTTGAACAATTACTCGAACATATTTCCAACCCGAAATTCTGATATGCCTATTCCAGTCATGGATTTTACCCTGATTGCACCTGAGATTTTCATTCTCTTGATGGCCTGCTTGATTCTTGTCGTTGATGCATATATTGGTGACGACTATCGTGATGTCAGTTATGTGCTTACCCAGGTTACGTTTATTGTTGCAGCATGGTTGACGTGGGGCTCGTCAACCGGCGAGACAGAAGTACTGTTCAGTGGTACCTACGTAAGAGATGCGATGGGTGACGTTTTGAAGATGTTTATTTATCTGGCCTCTTTTGTTGTATTCCTGTATTCAAGAGACTATCTGAAAACCAGAAAATTATTTAAGGGTGAATTTCAGGTATTGGGGTTGTTTGCAGTTCTGGGAATGATGGTACTGGTCTCGGCGCATTCGTTGTTGACCGTATACCTTGGCCTGGAGCTGTTATCGTTATCCTTGTATGCGATGGTAGCCTTTAATCGCGATTCAGCGCAGTCATGTGAGGCGGCCATGAAATATTTTGTTCTTGGCGCACTGGCATCGGGGTTGCTTCTGTACGGTATGTCCATTCTATATGGCACTACCGGTAGCCTTGATCTTGAAGTGATTAGTAACCAGGTTGCGGCGTTGGAGAATCCGTTACCTGCCATGCTTGCTTTAATGTTCATTATTGCCGCTATCGCTTTCAAACTGGGCGCAGTACCTTTTCATATGTGGATACCGGATGTTTATCATGGTGCGTCAACACCTGTTACATTGTTCCTCGGTACAGCACCAAAATTAGCGGCTTTTGCGCTGGCAATGCGTTTATTGGTTGATGGCCTGGAGCCGCTTTATGAGCAGTGGCGGGATGTTTTGATTCTGCTTGCTGTTTTATCGCTGGCAATAGGCAACATAGTTGCAATCGCGCAAACGAATATTAAGCGGATGCTGGCGTATTCAACCATTTCACATGTTGGCTTTCTATTATTGGGCATACTGG
The DNA here is from genome assembly GCA_036985915.1 of Gammaproteobacteria bacterium. GTDB lineage: Bacteria > Pseudomonadota > Gammaproteobacteria > JAJDYQ01 > JAJDYQ01 > BTQO01. The sequence continues at coordinate 3,767 of BTQO01000008.1, forward strand.
CTGGAAATGCAGCAGGATATTCGGCTTCGATGTTTTACGCGATCACCTATGTGCTCATGGCGCTTGGCGCATTTGGCATGATATTGCTGTTAAGTCGATCAGGATTCGAAGCAGAAGAACTTGAAGATTTCAAAGGACTGAATGATAAAAGCCCGTGGTTTGCGTTTATGATGCTTATATTGATGTTTTCTATGGCAGGTGTTCCACCTACAGTGGGTTTTTATTCCAAGCTATTGGTCTTGCGAGCCATTATTGATGTTGATTTAATTTGGCTGGCTGCATATGCAGTAACGTTTGCGGTAATCGGGGTGTTTTATTATCTGCGTGTTGTAAGGCTAATGTATTTTGACAAGCCAGTTGATACTTCAGCTATCGAGTCCCGCATGGATATGCGAATGGCTTTAAGTATCAATTCGCTCGCTATTTTATTGCTTGGTATATTTCCAGGCAGTCTTATCGCAATCTGTATTGATGCTATTTCCTGATATCGATGTCAGCATCTGATGATGTTTCTGGCAACCTAAAGACAATCGGCGATATCATTCGCTGGGGCGTCAATCAGTTCGAAGTCGCCGATCTATCATATGGGCATGGCACTGACAATGCTCATGATGAAGCAGCTTGGCTTTTGGCGCATGCGCTGCATTATGCGTTACCTCTAGAAGATTCCGATCTTGGCCTGAGGTTGACCGCTCAAGACAAAAACAAAGTGCTTGGTCTGTTTGATGCCAGGATTAAAACGAGAAAACCCGCAGCCTATCTCACACACGAAGCATGGTTTGCCGGCTACTCTTTTTATGTCGATGAGCGTGTACTGGTTCCAAGATCTCCGATCGCCGAGATGATCAAAGATGGATTTCAGCCCTGGGCCGGCCTGCTGGTCATCGAACGCATTCTGGATATAGGTACCGGTTCAGGATGTATTGCTATTGCGTGCGCACACCGATTTCCCGGCGCGCTTGTGGATGCTGCCGACATATCACCAGCAGCACTCGAGGTAACCCGGATAAATATAGAAATGCATAATCTGGAGAATCGTGTTTCTGCTATTGAGTCCGATCTGTTCTCTGCACTGGGGGACAACAGCTATGACTTGATTGTCAGCAATCCACCCTATGTTAGTCGAAAAGAGATGGAATCATTACCGGGTGAATACCGTCATGAGCCTGTAACGGGGTTGGCGGCGGGTGAAGATGGGCTTGATGCGGTAAATCGGATATTTCATGAGGCGTCACGCTACCTGAAAAATGATGGTATTCTCGTCCTTGAGGTCGGCGATCGCCAGGATGAAATCATGGATCAATATTCGCGTATTGAAATGATGTGGCCAGAGTTCGTATCGGGTGGCGGTGGCATTCTGGTTGCCAGTCGTGCCGAACTTAGCAAACTAAGGAAACTCTGAAATTATTCAGAGCTTTCTTAAATAAATCCTGAGCCGACCGATATGGAACGCGCACGAAATGTAGAGGAGTATGTTGATCTGGTCGATCAGGCGCTGTTTGAGCTTGATGATCTACGCATGGCTGCAGAATACGATCAAGACAGCATGGGTATGAGTATTGATTTTCTCGATACACTTGAGCAGCAGGTCAAGGTATTACGTTCCGGTATGGAGGAGGGTAGCTACAAGTTTGAAGACAAGGATTTACCGTTCATGGATGTAATCAAGGATATTGATGATCGCCTGCTGCCATTTAAGCAGTTGTTCAGGATGATTAATGAAACCCATAAATATGGTCTGGATGTTGGTGAGGATTAAAGGTATCTGTACGACATGTCTGGAAATACCATTGGAAAACTGTTTTCTGTAACCACTTTTGGCGAGAGTCACGGTACTGCAATCGGCTGTATTGTGGATGGTTGTCCACCTGGGCTCGAATTGGCGGAACAGGATTTGCAACCCGATGTCGATCGGCGCCGGGCCGGCAGGAGCAGGCATACATCGCAACGCCGTGAGCCAGATAAGGTCAAGATGCTTTCCGGAATATTTGAAGGCAAAACGACAGGTGCACCTATTGGTATTCTGGTTGAAAACCTGGATCAGCGCCCAAAAGATTATTCAAAAATCATGGATCGTTTCCGCCCGGGACACGCGGATTATACGTACTTGCAAAAGTACGGCATCAGAGACTGGCGTGGCGGCGGCCGCTCCTCTGCGAGAGAAACCGTGGTGCGTGTTGCAGCTGGGGCCATTGCAAAAAAATATCTTCAAAAGCGCTACGGTATCAAGATTCAAGGATACGTAGCACAGCTGGGTTCATTGCTGCCAAAGTCTTTTAATTGGGACGCGGTTGAACAAAATCCGTTTTTCTTTCCTGATGCAGACATGGTTGAAGAGCTGGAGTCCTATATGGATGGGCTCAGAAAAGAGGGAAATTCAATTGGTGCGCGGGTTAATGTGGTTGCTACAGGTGTGCCGCCTGGTTTGGGCGAGCCGGTATTTGACCGGCTTGACGCAGACCTGGCGCATGCATTGATGAGTATTAATGCAGTTAAAGGTGTCGAGATCGGGGCTGGCTTTGCTTGTGTTTTGCAGAAAGGAACAGAACACAGGGATGAGATGACTCCTAAGGGTTTCCTCAGCAATAACGCAGGCGGGATTCTTGGTGGCATATCCAGTGGTCAGGACATCGTGGCAAGCATCGCGATGAAACCGGCATCCAGTATTCGCTTGAAGGGCCAAAGTGTAAATATTGAGGGAGAGCCCGTGGAAGTTTCTACCACAGGCAGGCACGATCCCTGTGTTGGTATCCGCGCTACACCGATCGCGGAAGCCATGATGGCGATTGTATTGATGGATCATATCCTGCGTCATCGCGGGCAGAACATGGATGTAGGCAGTCCAACACCACAGATCCCGCCGCACGTCTAGGGGCCCCAGAGCAAGGCTCTTCCAGTAATGCCACCCAATAGCAGTCCTGTGCCCTATTGGCGCCTTTCCTCGTTTTACTTTTTCTATTTCGCGGCACTTGGTGCGCTAATCCCATACTGGGGTCTTTACCTCAAATCACTTGGGTTTACGCACCTTGAAATAGGGGAGATGTTTGCCATTCTGGGTGGGACCAAGATCATCGCTCCTTATGTTTGGGGGTGGCTTGCTGACCGCGGCGCACCCCGAATCGGTATTGTTCGATCAGGGAGTTTTGCTGCGTTATTGGCGTTTACTGGTGTTTACCTTGTCAGCGGTTATTGGTGGATGGCTGTTGTTATAGCGCTGTTCAGTTTTTTCTGGAATGCCGCATTGCCTCAATTCGAAGCTGCAACGCTCAGTCATTTGGGTGATGAACATCATCGTTACAGCAAGATTCGGTTATGGGGGTCAATCGGGTTTATTGTGACCGCATTTAGTCTCGGTCCGCTCATGCAACGTTATGGCAGCGGAATTCTCGTCCATGCGTTAACCGCATTATTTGCCGGTATCTGGCTAGCCAGTTTGTTTGTACCGGAGTCGGTTGTTGGCACGCGAAGACAACGCCCACTGCGTATCTCGACAATTCTCAAACAGCCAGCAGTAATCGCGCTGTTAATGATCAGCTTTTTAATGCAAGCAGGGCATGCACCGTATTACGCGTTTTTCAGTATTTACCTGCAAACGTATGGTTATTCAAAATCCACCATAGGCATGCTGTGGGCGCTGGGAGTCGTGGCCGAGATCCTTGTTTTTCTTTATATGCACCGAGCATTACCGCGTTTTGGTGCCAGGCATCTGATTATAGCCAGCCTGCTGTTAACAATTATTCGATGGGTGTTGACCGCCTTGTTCGTTGAGTCCCTGGTTGTCATAGCATTGGCTCAAACACTGCATGCTGCCAGTTTTGGAATTTTTCATGCAGCTTCAATTCATCTAATACATCGCTTTTTTAGTGGCCGGGCGCAGGGGAGGGGGCAGGCGCTGTACAGTGGTATCAGTTTTGGTGCCGGTGGCGCACTGGGTAGTGTTGCCAGTGGTTATGCATGGACGTTATACAACGGGTCCGTGGTATATATATTTTCTGCCATCGTCACTGCCATCGCGCTGATAATCGCGTGCGCCGGTTTGCGCGAGCCTGGCTCAGGCTTGCTGGAAAAAACTCCCTAGGGAAACCCTGATTTTTTCAGGGTTCCCACAGATTAGATAACTGGATACTTAACCAGGCAGCAGGTCCAGCATCGCCCTGGCGGGTTGAGATCGATATCGTCCCGGATGGACGACTGCGCCCAGCGTGCGTGTTATATCGATTTCACGCACATACAATTCCTTAACGGTGCTATCCAGCATCGTTTGTGGCAGTAAACCCCATCCGAGACCAACACCGATCATCATACGTATGGTTTCCATATAGTTCGATATCAGCATTTTTTCAGGCAAGATGTTTGCACGCTCAAGTGACTGCATGATCAACGTATGGGTAAATGTCCCAGGTGGCGGCAAGATCGCTGTTGTATTGCGCAAGTATTTTAAAATGTCTGAACGCGATGTAATTTCTGGCTGTTCACTACTGATCGTAATTGCCAGACGATCTTCCCATACGGGTATGCTTTGTAGTCCGCCAGTGTTTGTGAGTGGCAAGGTGACGAGGGCCATCTCTGCGTTTCCCGATTCAACTGCATGACATGCGTGTTCTGAATCCATGAACTGTATACCCAGTTCTGCGTCAGGATATGTTGATGCATAACGGCGCAGTACGGGCGGTAACCGGTGCAGTCCGACATGATGGCTGACAGCCAGGATCAATTCACCGCGAACCTCACCCTGCAATGCCTCGATTTCACGCCGCGCATCTTCGGTATCCGTGAGTATTTTCCTGGCATGGGTCAGCAATGCCTGCCCGGCATGGGTCAGACTGACCTTTCTGCCGATCCGGTCAAACAGGCGTGTCTGCAATTCAGACTCCAGCATGCTGATACGCTTGCTGATGGCCGGTTGGGTGAGAAACAGCCGTCTACCCGCGTTGGAAAAAGAGCCGGTCTCAGCAATCGCAATAAAGGCTTGAAGTGCTGGGATATCCATTTTGTATAAAAATATAGAATCTTAATTATAACTATTATAAATTAGAGTTATTATATATTCACCCGTATAGTATTGCTATGGCAGCAGCCAAAACACTGTATGACAAGCTCTGGGCGCAACACGTTGTTCGAACGGAACCGGATGGGACGTCGCTGCTTTATATCGACCGTCATCTGGTGCATGAAGTGACGTCACCCCAGGCCTTCGAGGGGCTGAGGCTTGCAGGACGCACCCCCTGGCGGCCCGATGCGGCGTTGGCAGTCCCTGACCACAACGTACCGACCACGGATCGTGCGGGGGGTATTCGTGATCCTGTATCACGCACCCAGATCGAGGCATTGGATAATAACTGCCGCGATTTCGGGATTACCGAGTTTGATATGGCCGATCCGCGGCAGGGCATTGTGCATGTGATTGGCCCGGAACAGGGCGCAACCCTGCCCGGAATGACCATCGTCTGCGGTGATTCTCACACCTCGACCCATGGCGCATTTGCCGCATTGGCCTTTGGTATCGGGACCTCGGAAGTTGAGCACGTTCTGGCCACCCAGTGTCTGATCCAGAAGAAGTCAAAATGCCTGTTGATCGAGGTGCAAGGGCAGCTTGGTCCAGCAGTGACCGCCAAGGACATTGTTTTGGCCATTATCGCTCGTATCGGCACTGCCGGGGGAGCAGGGTACAGCATTGAGTTTAGCGGCCAGGCGATTCGCGCGCTTTCCATGGAGGGGCGCATGACTGTGTGTAATATGGCCATTGAGGCGGGCGCACGTGCCGGCATGATCGCAGTGGATGAAAAGACCATTGAATACCTGAAGGACCGGCCCTATGCGCCCAAGGGCGTGCTATGGGCGCAGGCTGTTGTTGCGTGGCAGGCATTAAAATCCGATCCGGGTGCCGTTTTTGATAAAGTCGTTACGCTTGATGCCGCGATGATCGAGCCGCAAGTTACCTGGGGCACATCACCACAGATGGTCACCGGAATTCAGGGTGTGGTACCCGATCCGGCCGATGAGCCCAATAACGTTATCCGAACGGGCATGGAGAATGCACTGCGCTACATGGGGCTAAAACCCGGGACACCAATGACATCCATTCAACCGGATAAGGTGTTTATCGGTTCGTGCACCAATGCGCGCATTGAGGACCTGCGCGCTGCCGCCAATATTGTCAAAGGCAGACAGGTTGCTGATAACATCCGGTTGGCCATGATAGTGCCAGGATCAGGCCCTGTGAAACACCAGGCCGAACAAGAAGGACTGGACGTCATTTTTACCGATGCCGGGTTTGAATGGCGTGAACCCGGTTGCTCGATGTGCCTGGCGATGAATGCCGATCGACTTGAGCCCGGCGAACGCTGTGCGTCCACTTCAAACCGGAATTTCGAAGGTCGCCAGGGTCCAGGTGGCCGAACGCACCTCGTGAGTCCAGCCATGGCCGCAGCCGCAGCCATCGCTGGGCATTTTGTCGATGTCCGTGAATTCATGCCGGGTGCCCACTGATGCAACGGTTCGCCCAGCACACAGGTATCGTCGTGCCATTGGATCGGCCCAATGTCGATACGGATGCGATTATTCCCAAACAGTATTTAAAATCCATCCACCGGACCGGCTTTGGACCAACCCTGTTCGATGAGTGGCGATACCTTGATGCCGGTGAGCTTGGCCAGGACCACGCTCGCCGCGAACTTAACCCGAAGTTTGTCTTGAACCAGTCACGCTATGCCGGGGCAAGTATTTTATTGGCACGGGATAATTTTGGCTGTGGCTCATCGCGAGAACATGCCGTGTGGGCCTTGATGGACTATGGCATTCGCGCTGTGATTGCCCCCAGCTTTGCCGACATTTTCTTCAATAATGCATTTAAGAATGGCCTCTTACCCATTGTATTAGATAGTAATTTAATAGATCAGTTGTTTTGTGAGACAGCGGCGATCAAAGGCTATCAGTTGTCGATTGATTTGCCGCTGCAACGGGTTATAACGCCTGCCGAAGCGCAGTTGGCTTTTGCTATCGACGATTTTCGTAAATCTTGCCTGGTCGATGGGTTGGATGATATTGACTTGACCTTTGCGCATGCCGAGGCCATTCGGGCCTATGAACAGCGGCGACAACAGGATGCACCCTGGCTATTTTTGGACCAAGACAGATGAAGATTCTCATTCTGCCGGGTGACGGGATTGGCCCTGAAATCATTGCCCAAGCGATCAAGGTACTGATCTCGGTCAAGGCGCGCTTTAATCTTGCGCTCACCTGGGAGGAGGCGTTGATCGGTGGTGCAGCCTACGATTCCGGGGGCGACCCGCTGCCAGCCGCTACGCTGGAACATGCGCAAGCGGTGGATGCTGTCCTGCTGGGTGCCGTCGGCGGGCCAAGCTGGGAGTCGCTTGAGCGGCACCATCGACCTGAATCCGGCTTGCTTCGAATACGTTCCGGGCTGGGTTTGTTTGCAAACTTGCGTCCAGCCATTGTGTACCCGGAACTGGCCAGCGCATCAACACTGAAACGCTCAGTAGTTGCCGGGCTTGATATTTTGATTGTGCGAGAGTTGACCGGCGGTATATATTTTGGGCAGCCACGTGGCATTCGGCACCTCGATAGCGAGGAACGGGAGGGCTTTAATACGCTGACCTATCGCGAAAGCGAAATAGAACGAATTGCCCATGTTGCCTTTGAGTCTGCACTTTCGCGTAACCATAAATTGTGTTCAGTCGACAAGGCGAATGTGCTTGAGTCCAGCGAGTTATGGCGTGAAACTGTCACACGGGTTGGCCAGGAATACCCGGCTGTCGAGTTATCACATATGTATGTGGATAATGCCGCGATGCAGCTTGTCAGGGAACCCAGACAGTTTGATGTGATCGTGACGGGTAATTTATTTGGCGACATCCTTTCTGATGAGGCCGCGATGCTCACCGGGTCCATTGGCATGCTACCTTCGGCCTCCATGAATAAGGACCGTTTTGGTTTGTTTGAACCCATTCACGGTTCTGCACCCGATATTGCAGGCCAAGACAAGGCCAACCCATTGGCAACCGTGTTGTCGCTGGCAATGTTGTTCAGGTACGCACTTGATTTACCATCGGTGGCCGATCACGTTGAGCAGGCCGTTAAACAGTGTCTGCATGCAGGTACCCTAAGTGCAGATCTTGGGGGCTCGGCAGGTACATCGGAAATCGGTGACAAGCTAGTAGAAATACTTTCAGGTTAGTATGGTAACTTAATATATTTAAAGAGAATTAACCTCGGGTATAACGATGTCGAAGAAATGGGATGTTGCGGTCGTAGGTGCGACCGGCGCTGTTGGTGAAACCATGCTGTCGATCCTGTCGGAACGGGCGTTCCCGGTCGGTTCGGTCCACGCGCTTGCGAGCAGCCGATCGGCAGGCAAGAAGGTGCTGTTTGGCAAACGGTCGCTGGTAGTCCAGGACCTGGCCGGGTTTGACTTTAACCAGGTTCAGGTCGGGTTGTTTTCAGCGGGTGCCAGTATATCGGCAGAATATGCACCGAAGGCGGCCCACGCCGGGTGTGTCGTGATCGATAATACGTCTCAGTTTCGCAATGAGGCGGATGTACCCTTGGTGGTGCCTGAGGTCAATGCGCATGCGATCGCACAGCACACTCAGCGCGGCATCATCGCAAACCCAAACTGCTCGACCATCCAAATGGTTGTGGCACTCAAACCGATATACGATGCCGTAGGCATCGAACGGATTAATGTTGTGACCTATCAAGCAGTATCGGGTACCGGCAAGGAGGCGATTGAAGAACTGGCGATGCAGACGGCGGAGTTGCTCAATGGCAGGCCGGCAGAGGCCAGCATCTATCCGAAACAGATCGCGTTTAATGCGCTGCCGCATATCGATGTATTCATGGATAACGGATACACCAAGGAAGAAATGAAGATGGTTTGGGAGACACGCAAGATTCTTGAGGACGACACCATCATGGTCAATCCGACCGCAGTACGTGTACCGGTCTTTTACGGTCACTCCGAGGCCATTCATATCGAGACACGTAAACCGATCAGCGCCGACCAGGCGAGGGATCTGTTATCGAAGTTCGCAGGCGTTACGGTGCTCGATAAACATGAAGCAGGTGGGTACCCCACGGCCGTTACCGAAGCTGCCGGTCGGGATGATGTGTTCGTGGGCCGCATTCGTGAGGATATTTCGCATCCACGGGGTCTGGACCTGTGGGTCGTGGCCGACAACGTTAGAAAAGGGGCGGCCCTGAACAGCATTCAGATTGCGGAGATTCTAGTAAAAGAGTATAAGTAATAAATAGTTACTGGACTTATCTTAGAAATTTATTAAAATAGTTTCTGGACGTATAGGGAGATATGGGGTTTTCCGGTATTTACTCGTGGATAGGCCGACACTTCTTTGAATAAAGAACAATATGCCACAAGGGCTTGATATGACTCGAAAATTCTCGATTCTGGTGGCTTTGACCGCCATGCTGATCAGCGTAGATGCTGCTGCCTTGGGCATCGGGGACATCGACATCCGGTCGCGCTTGAATGAACGTCTGAATGCTGAAATTTTCGTGCTGTCAGCGACCGAGGGTGAAATTGAGGATATGTCGGTCAAGTTGGCAGGCCGGGCGGCCTTTTTACGGGCTGGCATCGAGCGCCCGTATCACCTGTCGCAACTCCGCTTTAAAGTCACCACAACAAAAGGCGGCAAGTCCATTATCCGTGTGACCACCCGTGACCTGGTTCGCGAACCCTTTTTGAATTTTATCGTTGAAGTCAATTGGCCGCGTGGCAAGCTGTTGCGCGAATACACGATCTTGCTGGATCCGCCCGTTACCATGGCGGCTAAATCGGCGCCACGGGTCAGTATGGCCCCAACCGCCAAACCAACCCCGGCCCCGTTCACGAAGGCCGCACCCCCCCAAGAGGCCGCATCTGAAGGCGGGCTATTCCCCCGGATATTCGTAACTGAAGAAACCAGCACCCTCGTAGAAGCGCCATCTGAGGCTGAGTTGTTCCCAAGAACAGCGCCTGAGAGTGAACTGTTCCCAAGAACAGCGCCTGAGGATGAGCTGTTCCCAAGAGCGCCAATCCCTGAGGCGCCCAGTCCATCGTTTAGTGGTGATCAATACGGACCCACCGGGGAGCATGAAACGTTATGGAGTATTGCCACCAAAACAAGACCTGATCGCTCTGTGTCGGTACACCAGATGATGCTGGCACTGCTTCGTGCCAACCCTGAAGCCTTTGCCAATGGGAATATCAATAACTTAAAGCGCGGCTCCATACTCAGAATTCCCGGGCGCGCTGTTAGTACGAGCCTGACAAAACAAGCGGCCCTTGCTGAAGTCAGTAGCCAGAATGCTACCTGGCAAGCAGGACGTGGCGTGTCGGTCACAACGGCACCCAGGGTAGTCAAGCCAGTCAAACCGCAAAAGGTTAAAACACCCGCCGCCAAGGAGACGATGACTCAGGATCGCCTGGCGCTACTGTCACCTGACAAGGGCGCAGCCAGCGGCGCACCCGGTGGTACCGGGGCTGCTGACAAGGCAAAGACTGCGCGAGTCAAGCGTGAACTGACATTGGCGAATGAATCCTTGGCCAGTCAGCGCATGGAAAACCAGGAACTCAAATCACGCGTTCAGCAACTGGAGGCGATGGTCGCGGAGATGAAGAAATTGAAGTCTCAGCTTTCAGTGCAGGATCAGGAGCTGGCGAGGCTTCAACAGAAGCTGCGTGGCGAGGCAGCAGCGGCAGAAAAAGCCGTTCAAGAGAAAGCCGCCGCTGAACAAGCCGCTCAAACTGCTAAAGCACAGGCCGCAGCCGCTGTGTTGGCCGCTCAGGACAAAGCCGCTGCTGAGCAGGCCACCGCAGAAAAAGCTGCCGCCGAGCGGGTAGCGGCAGTTGAACAAGCCGCTCAAGAAAAAGCTGCCGCCGAACAAGCCGCTGCTGAGCAGGCCGCTCAAGAGAAAGCCGCTCAAGAACAGGCCGCAACCGCTGCCCAAGCCGCTCAAAAACAAGCTGTCGCCGAACAACCAGCAGTCGAGCAAGCGCCTGCAGATCAGGCCGTCCCTGAAAAAGATTTGGTCAGTAAAGCACCTGGCATGGTGGACAAGGTTATCGCGATAGCAAAAGAGAACATGATGATCGTCGCGGGCGGTGCGGGCGTTATCCTGCTGGCCCTGGTCGGTGTTTGGTTCATGCGTAAGCGGGGCGCTGAGGCCGAAGAGGCTGCAGGTGACACCATCCGCTTTGAAGAAGAGGTCGAGGAAGAAGAGGTCGAGGAAGATATAACGGATAGACATCCCGCAGAAGCGGCCGAAGAGGAAGCAGGACCGACTGAAATTCGTGAAGAAGCAGCACCAGCCGCTGCGGCACCAGCCGTTGCGGCAGTACCCGAGGCCGAAGAGGAGGAGGCTGAGGATAAAACACTAATCGCACCACCACCTGCGAGTGCAGAAGAGGCCGCAGAAGAGGATGACCCTGTGCTTGGCGAGGTTGACGTATACACCGCATTTGGTGACTACGACCAGGCTGCAGCCGTTATTAAAGGCGCGTTGGCTGAGGCGCCTGAACGCGTTGACTACATTCTGAAACTGATCGAGATCCATCGTGATAACGATGATGCAGGAGCGCTCGAAGCTGCAGCGGAACAATATCAGGAAACACTGAAAGCCAGCGGCGATTGGGATATCGCCGTCGAGATGGGTAAGGCAGTTGCCCCCAATAGCGCCCTGTTTGGCGGTGGCGGTGGCGAGCCATCGCTCGATACCGCCGGGATGGAAGCCTTACCGGAATCAGAGCCGACACAGGCGATTCCTGATGAAGGTGCCGATGAAGATTTGGATTTTGATCTTGATCTGGGTGCCGAAGAGGAAACAGCGGCACCTGAGATGGACGCACTGGATCAGCAAGCGGGCGATGACCTGGCCGACACAACCGTGTTCCTGGCAGAACCCGCCATCGCTGAGGCGCCTGCAGAACCGACTGAACCGGCAGCTGAAGAAGACGCCGGCGGTCTGGACTTTGATCTGGAATTAGGCGGCGAAGAAGCACCCGCAGAAACGATTGAGGCAGCAGCTGAAGAAGACGCCGGCGGTCTGGACTTTGATCTGGAACTAGGCGGCGAAGAAGCACCCGCAGAAACGGTTGAGGCAGCAGTTGAAGAAGACGCCGGTGGTCTGGACTTTGATCTGGAACTAGGCGGCGAAGAAGCAGAGGTTGATCTGGAGGCCCCGACAGAAAAGCTCGATGCTGAAGCAGTCGCTGCGGTGAGGGTTGAAATCGAGGAAACAGAATCAGCGGCAAGCGGGGAAGAAGACGAGTTCAGTCTGGACTTAGGCGATCTTGACGCAGAAGGTGTGGATGTGTCTGTTGAAGAGGCACCCGCAGATGATAGTACAACGGTATTGCTCGAGGAGGATGATGCTGGCGGGTTGATGGATCTGGATTTGTCAGAATCAGATGTTGCTGATGAGGTGGGTGGTGATATTGATGAGGTAGGCACCAAGCTGGACCTGGCACGTGCTTATATCGACATGGGTGATGCCGATGGCGCACGCGGCATTCTTGCTGAAGTAATCGCTGAAGGTAACGATGCACAGAAGAAAGAAGCAGAGGAGTTGCAACAAAATATTGCCTGACGTTGATACTTTTTCCAGCAGGTAGATGGGGCCCAGCGGGCCCCGTTTTGTTTTTCAGGGTTCATCAACGGGACGTTCTGGACTGGAACTGGTAGACCACATGAGAATCGCGTTGCGCGTTGAATATGACGGTTTTCGATACGCTGGCTGGCAGATTCAAAAAGATGCCACGACGATACAGTCGGTGCTTCAAAAAGCGCTTTCGCAGGTTGCAGCTGAACCCGTTAGCCTGGTATGTGCCGGCAGAACGGATGCCGGTGTCCATGCCATGAATCAGGTGGTGCACTTTGATACCAATGCCAAGCGCAGTATGCGATCGTGGGTCTTGGGTGCAAATTCATTATTACCGCCGGATGTCGCTGTCAAACAGGCGCAATCAATGGCACAGGAGTTTCATGCAAGATTCTCGGCAATAAGCCGAAGTTATCGCTATCTCATCACGAACCAGTGGGTGCGCTCCGCGCTTACGGCAAAACGCGCCTATTGGCATTGCCGTCGTCTGGATGAGCAACGTATGCACCAGGCCGCACAATACCTGCTCGGTGAGCATGACTTTACATCGTTTCGCGCGTTTTCCTGTCAAGCCAGGCACCCAGTTCGTACAATTAGCCGGCTGGATGTAACGCGCGAGGGTGTTCTGGTTACTTTGGATATTGAGGCGAATGCTTTTTTGCACCATATGGTGCGAAATATCGCCGGTGTGCTCATCGAGATTGGTAGGGGCGACAAGGATCCCGGCTGGGTTAGGACATTGCTCGAGCTAAAAGACCGTACACGAGGTGGTGTGACGGCTCCGGCGCATGGTCTTTATCTGATAAATGTCATTTATCCGGAAAAATTTAATCTTTAGGGCAAGCAAGTAGGAGTTTTTCGATTACTGTGCCGACAACAGTATCTGTTGTTGCTGTACCTTAGGTACGCGAACAGCCGCTAGCCTATTATGAATGGTGATCCGCAGACGCAAACCATGGCTAAAAAAATGCGAACAAAAGTTAAAATTTGCGGTATAAGAAGCATTCAGGATGGCATTGCAGCCGGTAACCTGGGGGCAGATGCTATAGGTCTGGTATTCTATCCTGACAGTGTTCGGGTGCTCGAACCTCAACAAGCGCGGGCGATCATCGATGCAATGCCGCCATTCGTGAAGATAGTGGGTTTGTTTATGAATGCCATGGCCGATGAAATACGGGAAATCGTACGAAGTGCGCCTGTTGATTTGCTGCAATTTCATGGCGATGAACCGGCAGATTTTTGCCGTATGTTCGAACAGCCATATGTCAAGGCGCTGGCCATGGGTAGTGGCATGGATGTAGCGGCAAGCACCAGCGCCTATCCGGATGCCGCAGCCGTTTTACTCGATAGTCACATGAAAGGCCATGCCGGCGGGACGGGCCAGGTGTTTGACTGGTCAACGATTCCCGATACGCTGGCAAAGCCGTTCATATTGGCCGGCGGACTGACGCCGGACAATGTGGTGCAGGCTATTTATGCAGCACATCCTTATGCTGTCGATGTGAGCAGCGGCGTGGAGTCGGCACCTGGCGTCAAGGACGTCGATCGGATGACGCAATTCATACATGAGGTCAATCATGCCTGAAGCAGCCAAAGCAATTTCTATCGACTATTCGGCATTGCCCGATGAGCACGGCCATTTCGGGCCCTACGGGGGCGTGTTCGTGGCTGAGACGCTCATGGAGCCTTTACGCGCCCTCACTGAAGCCTGGGAGTCATATCGCAAGGATGAGGCCTTTCTCGCCGAATTTGCCGCTGACCTTAAATACTATGCGGGACGTCCATCACCGCTGTATCACGCAGAACGGATCAGCCGCGAACTGGGTGGCGCACAAATATACCTCAAGCGTGAAGACTTAAATCACACCGGTGCGCACAAGATCAACAATACTATCGGTCAGGCGCTGCTTGCGCGCCGTATGGGAAAGGGCCGCGTAATCGCCGAGACCGGCGCTGGCCAGCATGGGGTAGCAACTGCAACGGTGGCCACCCGGTTTGGTATGAAATGTGTTGTTTACATGGGCGCTGTGGATATCGAACGCCAGGCGATCAATGTATACCGGATGCGTTTGCTGGGGGCTGATGTAATACCGGTCGAGTCTGGTTCCAAAACGCTCAAGGATGCGCTCAATGAGGCCATGCGCGATTGGGTGACCAATGTGGACGATACGTTTTACATTATTGGTACGGTGGCAGGCCCGCATCCTTACCCGGTGATGGTGCGTGAATTCCAGGCAGTCATTGGCCGTGAAGCGCGCAAACAATGCCTTGAGCAGATTGGCCGGCTGCCGGAACTGCTGATTGCCTGTGTTGGCGGCGGTTCAAATGCCATTGGCCTGTTTCATCCGTTTCTTGAAGATGAGGTTGAACTCATTGGCGTCGAGGCTGCAGGTGAAGGGCTTGATACTGGTCATCATGCAGCACCACTCAATGCCGGCCGACCGGGTGTACTGCACGGGAATCGTACCTATCTCATGGAAGATCAGGCGGGGCAAATTATCGAGACACATTCGGTGTCTGCCGGTTTGGACTATCCAGGTGTCGGGCCTGAGCATGCCTGGTTGAAAGATTGCGGCCGAGTGAACTATACGGCGATTACGGATGATGAAGCGCTGGCCGCATTTCATTTGCTGACCCGCACAGAAGGGATCTTACCGGCGCTTGAATCAAGCCATGCACTTGCCGAAGCGGTCAAACGCGCACCAACGATGGGTAAGGACCAGATCATTATCATCAACCTGTCTGGCCGTGGCGACAAGGACATTCATACCGTTGCGGCGCGCGAGGGTATCAGGGTATGAGCCGCATCAAGCGCTGTTTCGATGGTTTGCATGAACAGCGCAGATGTGCACTGATCCCCTATATCACCGCAGGGGATCCGGCACCTGAACTGACCGTTCGGATCATGCATCAACTGGTTGATGCAGGGGCTGATCTTGTTGAGTTAGGTGTACCGTTCTCAGACCCAATGGCAGACGGCCCGGTTATCCAGGCCGCCTGCGAGCGCGCATTGGCACATGGCGTTACCCTGCACGACGTACTTGAAATGGTTGCGCTATTTCGAACAGACAATGACGAGACGCCGGTCATCCTGATGGGGTATCTGAACCCCGTAGAAGTATATGGATATGAGGCATTTGCCAAGGCGGCACGTGAAGCAGGTGTTGATGGTACGCTTATCGTTGATATGCCACCCGAGGAATCGGCGCCCTTTCTTGCCGCTTTGGGTGAGCAGGCGATTGATCCCGTCTTTTTAATTGCGCCGACCACACCGCCGGATCGAATCAGCTATATTGCCGCCTGTGGATCCGGGTTTATTTATTACGTGTCGTTAAAGGGTGTAACAGGTGCCGCGCATATTGATATTGAGTCCGTGGAGAAAAAGCTGAGTGAAGTTCGTAAAGCAACTAAACTTCCACTAGGCGTTGGATTCGGTATTCGTGACGCGGCCTCCGCAGCCGCAGTGGCGGCATTCGCCGACGCTGTTGTTGTTGGAAGTGCAATCGTAAAAATTCTGGCCGAAAATGTTGATAATCAGGATAAGTTGATCAACGACGTCAAAGACTTGATTGCATCCATGCGAACGGCGATAGATGAACACTTGGCTGCAAACAGTGAAACAATGCAGGCAGTTCGCCAATAACGGTCACCATGCACCTGGATTTTAATGAGTAAATTATGAGTTGGCTGGAAAAATTATTCCCTGCGAGAATACGTACAGATAGCCGGCAGAAACGAAACGTGCCGGAAGGTGTATGGAGTAAATGCAGTTCATGTAGCGCCATCCTTTATACAGCAGAGCTGGAGCGCAACCAGGATGTTTGTCCAAAGTGCGGTAATCATATGCGGGTTGGCGCCCGGCGCCGCCTGGATCTTTTTTTAGATGATGAACCTCGAGAAGAAATAGCCGGTAGTCTCGAGCCCACTGATCCGCTGAAGTTTCGTGATAGCAAGAAATACAAGGATCGGATAGCACAAGCACAAAAATCAACCGGTGAAACCGATGCGCTGGTTGTGATGAAAGGATCGGTCAAAGGGCAACCCGTTGTTGTGGCTGCATTTGAATTCGGTTTTATGGGTGGCTCAATGGGTTCAGTTGTCGGTGAGCGATTT
>BTQO01000009.1:0-20044 GCA_036985915.1 Gammaproteobacteria bacterium
ACACCAGATGTGGGCTGCGCAGTTTTACAAATTCGACAAGCCCTATCGTTGGATCAGTTCAGGTGGCTTGGGCACGATGGGTTTTGGTTTGCCGGCTGCCATGGGCGTACAGGTGGCGCATCCGGATGCGCTCGTTACCTGTATTACCAGCGAATCGAGCATCATGATGTGCATCCAGGAGCTATCGACATGCCTGCAATATGGTTTGCCGGTCAAGATACTCACATTGAATAACCGCTATATGGGCATGGTTCGTCAGTGGCAGGAGTTTTTCTACCAGGGCCGGTACGCGATGTCCTATATGGATGCTTTGCCGGATTTTGTCAGCCTTGCCCAGAGTTTCGGGCATGTTGGCGTGCACATTGAAAAGCCGGGGGATGTAGAAGGTGCTATTAAGGAGGCGCTGGCCCAGAAAGATCGGCTGGTGTTCATGGACTTCATCACCGATCAGACTGAAAACGTCTACCCGATGATACCGGCGGGTGCCGGTCAAAACGAAATGATACTGGTCTGATCGTGCGCCACATAATTTCGATACTGATGGAAAATGAACCCGGCGCTTTGTCGCGTGTCGCGGGGTTGTTTTCTGCGCGCGGCTACAATATTGAGTCGTTAGCTGTGGCGCCAACCGATGATCCAACATTGTCGCGTATGACGCTTGTAACCTGCGGTACCGATGAAATACTGGAGCAGATCAAAAAGCAACTAAACAAGTTGATCGATGTGGTGAAACTTGTTGATCTGACCGAGGGCGCTCATATCGAGCGCGAGATGATGCTGATGAAGGTAATGGCTGAGGAAGACACAAGAGAAGAGATCAAGCGCGTGGCCGACATCTTCCGTGGCCGCATACTCGATGTAACGGAGAACACGTACACTATTGAAGTAACCGGCGATTCAAAAAAACTGGATGCCTTTGTCCGGGCGCTCGAAAAGACCACCATTATCGAAGTAGTGCGTTCCGGGGTTTCGGGTATCGCTAGAGGCGAAAAAGGACTGACACTGTAGAACTTTACCGATCTTTTAATGCCCGCCGGTTACATGCTTATTATTTTTTAAACCGAATGAATACGCAGGAACTTTAAGCCAGGAAACTGAACATGAACATTTTTTATGAAAAAGACGCCGACTTGTCGCTGGTCAAGGGCATGCAGGTTACGATAATTGGTTACGGGTCGCAGGGTCATGCGCATGCAAATAACCTGAAGGACTCAGGTGTTAGCATCACCGTTGCGCTTCGCAAGGGGTCTGCATCAGTTGCGAAGGCCGAAAAGTCAGGATTGGCAGTAAAATCAATTGATGATGCTGTCAAAGATGCAGACTTGGTGATGGTGCTTGCACCCGATGAGCACCAGGCAAAACTGTATCGCGATTTTATCGAGCCGAACATTAAACAAGGCGCAACGCTGGCTTTTGCGCATGGATTTAATATCCACTTTCGCCAGATTGAGCCACGCGAAGATCTGGACGTCATCATGATTGCACCCAAAGGGCCCGGTCACCTGGTACGTTCCACGTATGAAAAGGGTGCTGGTGTGCCAACCTTGATCGCGGTTCACCAGGATGCCAGTGGCAAGGCGCGTGATGTGGCATTGTCATATGCGGCTGCCAATGGCGGTGGCCGTGCGGGTATCATCGAGACCACATTCAAGGAAGAAACCGAGACCGACTTGTTTGGTGAACAGGCGGTGTTGTGCGGTGGCATTACTGCGCTGATTCAGGCAGGTTTCGATACCTTGACTGAAGCAGGTTATTCGCCGGAGATGGCGTACTTCGAATGTCTGCACGAAACAAAATTAATCGTTGATCTTATCTATGAGGGCGGTATCACCAACATGCGTTATTCGATTTCGAATACCGCTGAGTATGGTGACCTGACGCGTGGTCCGCGCGTGATTAATGATGAAACGCGTCAGGAAATGAAAAAGATCCTGAATGAAATCCAGAATGGGCAGTTTGCCAGGGAATTCATCCTGGAAAACCAGGCTGGCGCCGCGAGCTTCAAGGCCATGCGCAGGATCGGCGAGGAACACCCGATTGAGCAGGTTGGCAAGCGACTAAGAGACATGATGCCCTGGATAGGGCAGGGCAAGCTGGTTGATAAAAGCAAAAATTAGGATGTGTTTGTACCCGTCCGCCGGCAGCCTGATCGGGCAGTAAACATGACACCATGTTAATTGCCCGCCAAGGTGTGCCCTGGGTAGCCAGTACCGTGCTGGCCGCTGTTTTTGTGCATAAACTGCTGGGTCTGACCAGCGCAGTTCCGCTGTGGGTGCTGGCGTTCTTGCTGGTAATGATGTATCGCGATCCGGAGCGCAATACCCCGGCAGATCCACTGGGTGTTATTTCGCCAGCCGACGGACATGTGATCTCAGTCGATGAGTGTCATGACCCGTTTTTAAATCGTCCGGCAAAACGCATCCGGATCAAAGGGGCCTGGTTTGCAGCCTGGAGTGCGCGCAGCCCGACTGAAGGGCAGTTGATTCAGTATTGGTTCGGCGCGCCTGAAACTGCCCGCGACTACCCTACGCCCAATCCAATCCGGCACGTGCTGCATTTGCGTACCGACG
Organism: Gammaproteobacteria bacterium; assembly: GCA_036985915.1. Lineage (GTDB taxonomy): Bacteria > Pseudomonadota > Gammaproteobacteria > JAJDYQ01 > JAJDYQ01 > BTQO01. The sequence goes on from BTQO01000009.1 coordinate 2,571, forward strand.
AAGGCGATGATGTGATAATGCTGATCGCCCCGCCGTGGAAATTCGGAAGAGGTCTATGTTCGGTTCAGACCGGCGAACGTATTGGTCAAGGACGTCGCTGCGGCGTGCTACCGATGCGTGCCATGGTCGATATCCTGATGGCAGATGACTCGTTTACCACCGTGGCCGAAGGTGATTGGGTGTATGCCGGTGAAACGGTCATCGCACGTCTCCGCAACGCTTGATCGCGACCATGTCATAATTATTCATTACGAAGTCCGATATTTGATCACCATGGAAGAATCAGACAACCATAACGAAGAGGTACATCGGCGCAAGGGCATTTATTTGCTGCCCAACTTGCTGACAACTGCGGGCCTGTTTTCCGGTTTTTACGCAATTGTTGCTGCCATGCACAGCCGGTTTGAGCCGGCAGCTGTGGCCATCATCATCGCCATTATCCTGGATGGGCTGGATGGCCGTGTGGCCCGGTTAACCAACACTTCGAGTGAGTTTGGCGCGCAGTACGACTCACTGTCGGATATGGCCTGTTTCGGCATAGCACCTGCATTGGTGGTGTATGAGTGGTCGCTGACACACATGACCCGGTTGGGCTGGGCCAACCTGGGATGGTTGGCAGCCTTTTTCTATGCGGCCACCGCTGCATTACGGTTGGCGCGGTTTAATGCAACGCAACAAACGGGCGACAAACAGTATTTTATGGGTCTGGCCAGTCCCGCGGCCGCAGGCGTTTTAGCGACCATGGTGTGGACAGGGGATGATCTGGGCTACCAGGGGTCAGAGCTTGTACTGCCGGCATTTTTTGTCACCATCGCTGCGGGCGCCTTGATGGTTAGTAATGTGAAATACGCAAGCTTCAAAGACGTTGATTTCAGAAAACGCGTGCCGTTCATGGTGATTATCATGGTCGTACTTGCCTTCATGCTGCTCAATACCGACCCGCCCAAGGTGCTGTTGGGTGCTGCCTTGATCTATACGCTTTCCGGGCCTGTGTACAGCCTCTGGTTGTTCGTCCGCAAACGGCGGGCAGCTGGGTCAAAGTCACCTTAGGTCTTGGCAGCTTGCGATATTGCCGCTATAGTCAACTCATGCGTTACGATACGTTCACAGATTCATCTTCCCTCCGCGGCCGCCTCGCGTCCGCACCTGCTGCCCGTGTGCAGCTTTCCCGTCTTGACCTGCTACTCCTGTTGCTGCCGTAAGGCAGACAACACACAAACCCCTGGCGAGGGCTACAACGCATACAATCCGATTCAATCATTCACGCCAAGCAGCGTGAAACCCCGAAGTTTTGTGGAGCAGCAAGATGTCTGATAAAGAACGTTTGATCATTTTTGACACCACGCTTCGTGATGGCGAGCAAAGCCCTGGCGCCTCCATGACGCGTGAAGAGAAAGTACGTATTGCCAAAGGCCTTGAACGTATGGGCGTTGATATCATCGAGGCCGGGTTCCCGATCGCAAGTGCCGGTGATTTTGAATCCGTAAAAGCCGTTGCCAATGCTGTTAAAGACAGCCGTGTGTGCGGTTTGGCGCGGGCACTCGATCGCGATATCGATCGTGCCGGCGAGGCGTTAAGCAATGCGATCGCGCCACGTATTCATACCTTCCTTGCGACTTCACCCGTCCATATGCGTGAAAAACTACGCATGTCGCCAGACCAGGTAATCGATGCGGCGGTTGCAGCCGTCAAGCGTGCCAGGCAGTACACCGATGATGTGGAGTTCTCGCCGGAAGATGCCGGCCGTTCCGAGACAGATTTCCTGTGCCGGGTGATTGAAGCCGTGATTGCAGCAGGTGCGACCACGGTGAACATTCCGGACACGGTCGGATATAATCTGCCCGACCGGTTCGGTGGGCTGATCAAGGAGTTGCGCGAACGCGTACCGAATTCAGACCAGGCAGTTTTTTCCGTCCATTGTCACAACGACCTTGGATTGGCAGTTGCCAACTCGCTGTCAGCCGTGATGAACGGTGCACGCCAGGTGGAATGCACAATCAATGGGCTGGGTGAACGTGCAGGTAATGCTTCATTGGAAGAGATCGCCATGACGGTGCGGACGCGTCAGGACGTATTTGACTGTGATGTAGGTCTTGATACGACGCAGATCGTGCCCTGTTCCCGGCTTGTATCCAGTATCACCGGTTTTCCGGTACAACCCAACAAGGCCATTGTCGGTGCCAATGCCTTTGCGCATGAATCAGGTATTCATCAGGATGGCGTGCTCAAACATCGCGAGACGTATGAAATTATGCGTGCAGAAGATGTAGGCTGGGCTGCCAACCGGATTGTGTTGGGTAAGCATTCAGGCCGGAACGCGTTTAAAACACGTCTTTCGGAACTTGGTGTGAGCTTTGATACCGAGGATGAACTCAATGGTGCGTTTAGCCGCTTCAAGGATCTTGCCGATAAAAAACATGAGATATTCGATGAAGACTTGCAGGCGTTGGTTACCGAAGCGTGGCTGGAAACCAAAAGCGAGCATTTCAAACTGGTTTCATTAAAGGTCTGCTCGGAAACCGGTGAAACACCCGTTGCAAGCCTGACACTGTTGGTCAACGGCAAAGAAGAGGCCGGCAAGGCCGAAGGCAGTGGCCCTGTGGATGCCGCATTCCGTGCCATTGAAACCGTGGCTAACAGTATGACAGAACTGCTGTTGTATTCGGTGAATAACATCACCACGGGAACCGATTCACAGGGCGAAGTGACCGTGCGGTTGGAAAAGGGCGGTCGTATCGTCAATGGCCTGGGTGCAGACACGGATATCGTAATTGCATCGGTCAAGGCCTATCTGAACGCCTTAAATAAGCTCATCCGCGATGTACCGCGCGAGCATCCACAGCTTGGCGATGTATAAACCGGCCATCAGCCAGCTTGTTGCTTGATTGAACCCATGTTAACCGACCGGCAACGCCAGTACCTGGATTTGATGGGCATCGACGTCTGGGTTCGGCGCGAGCATCAAAGTGCTGTTGAAACACCCCTGCCAGCACATGCAGGCAGTTCGTTAGATACTGCTTTTGATGATGATTGGCGGGCGCTTGAGACACGCGTGACTGCCTGTACGGCTTGCGAGCTTAGCAAGGGCCGCACCCAGGCAGTCTTTGGTGTTGGAAACCGAAAGGCCAGTTGGTTGTTTATTGGTGAAGGGCCGGGTGAGGAAGAAGACCGGCAAGGTGAACCCTTTGTCGGTCCGGCAGGGCAATTACTCAACGAGATGCTGTTTGCCCTGAACCTAAAACGAGAAGAGATATATATCGCTAACATCGTTAAATGCCGCCCACCAGATAACCGCAACCCGCATCGCGATGAAGTGGCAACCTGCGCACCGTTTCTTGCCCGGCAGATCGAGTTGATCAACCCGGATGTCATCATCGCATTGGGTGGGGTCGCTGCGCACAATCTTTTGCAAACCGATGTGGCTGTAGGCAAATTACGCGGCAAGGTGTTCAAGCACGGACCAGCCGGCTGGCCGCTGGTCGTAACCTATCACCCGGCCTACCTGTTGCGTTCCCCGCGCGAGAAACGCAAATCCTGGGATGATCTTCAATTTGCGCACAACGTCTGGCAGCAACATGCAGGACACTGATTTATAGGCTAAGGAAGGTCTGATTAATTCAGACCTTGCCTCAGGCATACGACTCCAGAGATGGAGGAGATAGAATTGCGTCGGGAACACGACTCCAGGGATGGAGGAGGTAGAATTGCGTCGGGAGCAGCAATCGAGCAATCGAGTTGCCAAGGGATGTGCCGCAATTTTCAGCAACGATAAGTTGTTGAAAATATTAGGAAAGTGAAAATTCTATGTTCACTTTCCGTCTCTGAAAATTCCAGGATGGAATTATTCAGGGTTTCCCTAAATAATAATCGGATAATCCGGGGGAGATCGGTAATGAGTGCAGTCTTGAAACCGCTGGATGGTTTTAGAGCCATGTGTGAGCAGGACCTTGAATCCGTGCTGCGTATCGAGCGGTCAGCCTACGAATTCCCTTGGGCTGAAGCGGTCATGCGCGATAGCCTGCATGCGGGTTATGAGTGCGCGGTCTATGAGCAATCAGGCGAACTTACGGCCTATGGTGTAATGTCCACGGGTGCCCAGGAAGCGCATATCCTCAATCTTTGTGTTGATCCCCGGTATCAGCGCTGTGGTATCGGCAGGCTATTGCTGGATTACCTGATTAAAAGAGCCGGCCGTTTGCAGGTCAGTTCCGTTTTTCTTGAAGTAAGACCCTCCAATCGCATTGCACGGACGTTGTATGATTCGTATGGGTTTAATGAAATCGGAATGCGGCGAGAATACTACCCGGCACATCAGGGCCGGGAGGATGCATTGGTGATGGGGCTGGAGTTGTTGAATAATTAATAAGGCGGCTCTTGCATCTGAAGGCATTGTGCAGGATGTCACCGGGCTGCCTGGATCAGGAATGGTCAATACAGTAAAAAACCTATCGATGACTCGTCCAAATAAATTCTATGGATCAAGCAAGGTTTGAGATTACTGATCAGGGTGGTGTTGATCGTGATGCAGTGATCCGTATTGAGATCCTGGATCATGACTTGTTTGGCAAGGACGCAACGTTTCGCCTGGAGAGCAAAGTCGAGGTGCATGATTCCAGAGCGGTGAATGATGATGTATTGTTGCATGAAACTTCATTTTATATCACTCCAGGTCGATCGCTCTATAAGATTAAGGTACCCGCTGAGAAGTTGAAGACCTATACCTACAAAGGCGGGATGATTGATATCGAACTGCACACACAGCTAACAGTCGATGACAGTTTTTTGTTTGATACCAAACTTTCTGAGAGTCATCACCTGCCACTTGGCGATAAACCAAAAGTGGCCAATGAGGCCGATGGCATTATTGAACCGGACGATGTATTTAAGTTTGTTGCCAACTTCAAGGCCATCCCGTTTCGTAATCAGGTTATTACACTTGTGCTCGTAGCCATCGGCGGCATCCTTGCATTGATTAGCGCCATTACCGGTATACATGATCAATTCGTACCGGAAGCGCAAACCTGGTTTTTTTCCCAAATCAACAGTGACGGTGAGAGCCAGTCACCGATTGTCGGGGGTGTTGTTTTCGGCGGTGTTATTGGCGGTGTGGTTTGGTTTGCAATGAAAAACCAATTACGCAAATACATGAAGTTCCGTTGGCGCAGTGTCTTACCCGCAAAGATCAACCCGGGTGTTGACTATCCAGTTGATAAGTTTTTTACCGGCAAGGCACAGGTGCCGCTAGATGACATCACGTTAAGGATAGTCGCCTGCAACATGGAATGCGGGCAATACCGGCGGGGTTCGGGGTCCAACGTACGCACAGTTTCATTCCGGGAGCCGATACGCGGTGTGGTGTTGTTCGAGAAGACGGTACCATCTATACCGGCAAGCTCACCCATTAGCAGTTGGTTTCACGGTGATACCTTCCGGTTCGATGACATGTTTCGTGTGCTCTATCCACCGAATATGATCAGTAAAACGCACGGCATCGGCGTACGTTGGGAAATTCAGTTATTACATCCTGAGTTTGTCGATCAGGAACTGGAAGGACCAAAAGGTCATTTTAGTTACAAGGATTTTCTAAATGATGAACTTGAATTTGAATTTTGATGATTTTTTGAATCTTTCCAAAGAAGATTTCAAAAACACACACCTGATTGTGCTGACAGGGGTGAGTGGCAGTGGCAAGTCCACCGCCATGCGGTATCTTGTTGAACAGCACCCTGATTTTGCCGGCCGGCATCACCAATGGCTGATCGGTCATCCGATAAAATGGCAGTGGCGGTACGAGCCGGAATGGTTATTGGCCGATGAGGCTATCCATATTTGTGATCTTGTTCATCTGCGTCGTTTGCAGCGATGTGGTCATCGGCTGATTATTGCAAGCCACCTGTCAGAACGGTTAGTTCGTGCTGTCATGTCGAACGAGGGCGCGCGTTATTTTTCTACCGATACCGATCAGGCCAAGCTTCGGCGATTTCTGGAATACCGCGGGATTCAATCTAGCCAGGAGACGCTTGCCCGGTACTGTGGCCGTTATGGCGCCAATTACACCGATCTCAAAATCATGTTGGCGCACACCAAGGGTGTTGATTTTGACCATATCTTTCAAGACTTCGAGTGCTGTTGCCGTATCCAGTACGCCGGTTAGGGCACTGTTTTTTTGCATTTCCTGGTTTTTTTCTGCATACACATTCCGTACAATGCGCGCCCTTTGAGCGGCTTTTCCAACAACGCATGCCCAGTCTTGAGCAACACATCAATAAGCGGCGCACTTTTGCCATTATTTCGCACCCGGATGCCGGCAAGACCACGCTGACCGAGCAGTTGTTGCTCTATGGTGGTGCCATTCAGTTGGCAGGGACGGTCAAGGGACGAAAAGCAGCGCGGCACGTAACTTCCGACTGGATGACGCTTGAAAAGCAGCGCGGTATTTCAGTGACCTCTTCGGTGATGCAGTTTCCTTATGCCGGTGCTACCGTCAATCTGCTTGATACACCGGGCCATGAGGACTTTTCCGAGGACACCTACCGTACGTTAACTGCGGTGGATTCTGCGTTGATGGTGATCGATTGCGCGAAGGGGGTTGAGCTGCGAACCATCAAGTTAATGGAAGTCTGCCGTTTACGCGATACTCCGATCTTTACCTTTATCAACAAACTGGACCGCGAAGGCCGGGACCCGGTTGATCTGATGGACGAGGTGGAAGAGGTACTGAAGATTCAGTGCGCGCCTGTCACATGGCCAATTGGCATGGGCAAGACACTGCGTGGTTTGTATCACCTGTATCAGGACAAGATCTATCTATACGGCGACAAGGATTCCCGTGAAACAGATCAGATAATCGAGGGGCTGCAAAGCAAGGCGCTGGATGATCTACTCGGGCCAATGGCTGTGCAGCTACGTGATGAAATCGAACTCGTAAAGGGCGCAAGTCATGTTTTTGACGCGACAGCATATCTCAGTGGTGAAATGACCCCCGTGTACTTTGGTACGGCCTTGAACAATTTTGGCATCCGCCAGATGCTGGATGATTTTGTTCAATATGCCTTGCCGCCTCAGCCGCGCAAAACGTTAAGCCGGGAAATACAACCGGACGAGTCTGCATTTACCGGATTTGTGTTCAAGATCCAGGCAAACATGGATCCACAGCATCGAGACCGGATTGCCTTTATGCGCATCTGTTCGGGATCATACTCCAAGGGCATGAAATTGCACCACGTACGCCTGGGCAAGGATGTGCGCATTAGTGATGCACTGACTTTTTTTGCATCAGACAGGGGGCATGTCGAGGAAGCCTATGCGGGTGACATTATTGGTTTGCACAATCACGGCACGATCAATATTGGTGACACGTTTACTGAAGGGGAAAGCCTGCAGTTCACCGGTATTCCAAATTTCGCCCCGGAAATATTTCGTCGGGCGCAGCTGAAAGACCCTTTGCGTATGAAGGCTCTGGTGAAAGGGCTTGAACAGTTATGCGAAGAGGGCGCAACCCAGTTACTAAAACCCATTTCTCGCAATGAATTAATACTGGGCGTAGTTGGTGTTCTTCAGTTCGATGTTGTAGCTTGGCGACTCAAGGATGAATATAATGTGGATTGCTTCTTTGAGAACGTCAACGTTACCACAGCGCGATGGGTGAAGTGCCAGGATGATGTGATGCTGAAAGAGTTCAAGCGCAGGCAAAACGAAAACCTGGCGCTCGATCATAGTGGCAGCCTGGTATACATTGCGCCAACCATGGTCAATCTCAACTTGACCATAGAACGCTGGCCGGACATACGGTTTTTAGAAACCCGCGAGCATGGGTTTTCCTGATAGGGATTCATTCGGTACGCGGTTACACATGACACCGTTTATGAAACAATATCTAACAGAATGGATGGTCTATTCTGTTCGACTAGGTTCTAAACCAGGTATAAGCCAGGTTTGATTGACACTATAACGACAACACCAAGGAGAGAAATCATGATTCGGGCAACTACATTTGTGCTGATGTTTTGTTTTGCGTCTTTGGCAATGGCCGGTGAAGGTATCGTCAGCGTGAAGAGTGCGTACAGCGTGTCCGCGACACTAGACCGGTTGGAAAAAGTGCTGAAGAAAAAGGGAATGACGATTTTCAAGCGCATAGATCATAGCGCTGGCGCCAAGGGCGTTGGTCTGAAACTCAGACCCACAGAACTGTTGATCTTTGGCAATCCCAAGGTGGGTACCAAGTTAACGCAATGCGCACAAACGGCTGCTATTGATTTGCCGATGAAGGCGCTGGCCTGGCAGGATGCCGATGGCACAGTATGGTTGAGCTACAATGATCCGGCCTATCTTGCCAAACGCCATGGCGCAAAAGACTGTAAAGTCGTAGACAAAATGACCAAGGCGCTGGGTAATTTTTCCGCGGTTGCCACCAAGGCCGAATAACCCCAGATCGTTTAGTTATTCATTAAAAACCTACATGCGCGGGTTTAGCGCATACAGGTTTTTGCTTCTTCGCCCGGATTTGTCAGGCGTCGCCAGACCTCGCGCGACCCGTGAAACAGGGTATCGGAGAGGGCACCGTGTTTGTCCCGATGATTGACATGACAGACATGGGCCATGCAGGACAAGGTTCCGTGTCGTAGGTAATGGCCGCGTAGATAGCGCAGCACCATCCAGTGGGCATCCTGCAACCTGCCTACCCCGTCTTCCTTCGTCAGCCACGCAGCAATGGCCTCGCGCCAGTGATGGGGGTCTTTCAGAAATCCATCCTCATCCACTTCCAGAGCTTTCAATTCGTCCGATTGCACCATTCAACGTCCCTTCTTCCGGCACGCATAACCTTTGTAACCCGAGCATAGCAGTCATACAGAAAATTCAATGCTGGGGCACACGAACCTGTTTTGACCGCAGCGCAACATGATTCGGTTAGTGTGCAGCCAGGAAGGTAATTAATGATCAAGATTGTATGCATGGAAAATTTGCACCAACTATGCAGTGGCTGATGAATATTGTTAGCATGTGCAGTTTGGTGTAGGCTGCTTTATATCTTATTTATCACAGGCAAACCGAAAACCTGCATACAATGAACTACACAGGAGATTCTGAATGAAGATATGTATTCGTATCTTGGCGCTGCTAATGTTATTTACACCTGCCATCGTATCGGCTGCAGCCGGTGATGTCGCCAAGCTTAAAAGCGATATCCAGGCTACCGAAGACAAACTGGCGGTTTTAAAGAAAAAGGCAATTATCGTGTCAAACTTGGGCTTATCTGCTAAAGAAAGGGGCGTTTTTTGGCCTGTGTATGAGAAGTTCCAGAAAGAACTGGATGGCAATGATGCCCGCCTGCTTAAATTGCTTCAAAAGTTTGCCAAGAACTTCAACTCATTATCTGATAAGCAGGCCAAAGACTTGTTAACCGAGTTTCTGGCTATACAGGAAGACAGGATCAAACTCAAAAGAAGCTATATACCAAGATTTGAAAAAGTAATACCAATAAAGAAAGTTGCACGCTATATACAAATTGAAAATAAACTCGATGTAATCGGCCAAAATAGTCTGGTTGGGGAAATCCCGCTGGTTAAATAGCGAGTATCCAACCAGGTAGGCAAAACAGACTGCACATGTAGTGAAACAAGAAGGCACGCAGATAACCCTGCGCGCCTTCTTTTACCTGGCTATGGCCGGTTATTTGTAATTTTCTTGTTTGTTACTCTGCCGGTTTATCGGCAACTTCTGCTTCAAGGTCCGATTCTGATCCGAGCATGACAGCTATCCAGTGCGTTTGTTCTTCACTTTCCAGGGCAACTTTCACCATCATGGTTAGTGGTACGGATAGCAACATACCGATCGGCCCTAACACCCAGCCCCAGAACACCAATGAGAGAAAGACGACAAGTGTCGATAATCCCAATCCTTTGCCCATAATCCGTGGTTCGATGATGTTACCAATCACTATGTTTACCACGATGTAACCGACTGCCGCTAATGCCAATAGTGTGTAGCCACCTTGCACGAAGGCTAGTAATACGGCAGGAACGGCCGCGATGATTGAACCGATATTCGGGACAAAGTTCAGAATGAAGGCGAGCAATCCCCAAAGTAATGGATAATCCACACCGATGATCCAAAGCCACACAACAACTGCAAGACCAGTGGCAAGACTCGTCAGTGATTTTAAGGCAACGTAGCGTTTTATGTTTTGCGCAAGGTGATTAAAATGCGCCATCGTAGTTTCCGGGTCCTTCATCGCATGTCGTAGCTTGATCGGGAAGCTCGAAGCCTCGAGCAGGATGAAGACGGCGGTGAGCAGGATGAAAAAGGCATTGGCTAGCACACCACTTAGGCTGGAAAACATTTTGCCCGCCAGTTGCATGACCAAACCCGGGTTTAAGGACTCACGTACCATCTCTTCCGGCAAAGCAACACCTTTGGCTGCAAGCCAGTTCTCGATGCCAGATGTTTCTTCCTGAAGTCTTGCTTTGTATTCTGGCAGCGAGCGGGAAAAATCGTCTACTGAGGCGCCAATCAGCACCGACAGCAAAAGTCCGGCACCAATGATGGCGGAAATCACAATGAGTAATGCCAATGCCTTGGGGATGCCTTTGCGGGTCAACCAGAACAGGCCCGGCGCGCTGATCACTGCGATGAATAGCGCTAGCAGAAACGGCACCAACAGTGATTCTGCTGATCGTATGCCAGCGATGATCACCACGAAAGTAGCAGCCGTAATGAGAAACTGGCTACCGGCGGAGTATTTTTCGGAATTACACATGCTATAGTCTCGTTCGGTTTGGTTTGATCTAACGAATAATATATTCACTTAGCCGGTAGAGATACCCCCGATTGAGGCTGTGTATTCACCCAACAGCGGCCGTGAGCGGATCTATGTCCGGGTGATTGCCTATGTTGTTTTCTGGCCGCTATCATCTATCGGCAATAATAATTACATGACCTTAAGGCCTTGTTTTAGCCACGCAGGAATCGACTCTTCCAGCCAGTAGTGTGGTTTTATGGGCAGGTTGCCATGAATAAACCCGACGTGACCGCCGTGCTCGGTTAGATGCAGGTCGATGGAACCGGACAATTCATCCTTGCCCGGTATGGCGGCTGGTGTCATGAACGGGTCGTCTTTTGCATGGAGTATCAATGTTGGTATTCGAATGTCTTTCAGGTATTGCCTGCAGCTTGATTGGGTGTAGTAGTCATCCACGCCATTGAATCCATGTAATGGCGCCGTGATCCGGTCATCAAACTGCCTGAGCGTATGGATCTGATCCAGGTCGGGTAGTGGAAAAGGCAGTGATACAGCTCGGTGTTTTTCTGTTATGGCGGTTTTGAGCTTGTCTACCAGGTGCCGCTGGTAATAGCGTGCAAAGCCATGTTCTAACGTACTTGCAGAGATGCTCAGGTCGAATGGTACCGAGACGGCGACTGCGGCTTTTATCTGTGTATTGCCGCCTTGTTCACCGAGGTATTTCAACAAGGTATTGCCGCCCAATGATATGCCAACCGCAGCAATCGGCCGGTTTGGTTCCCGTTCAAATAACACGTTTAGCACATGATGAATATCACCGGTTTCGCCCGCGTGGTAGCGGCGTGCCAACCGGTTTGGTTCACCTGAACATCCTCTTGAATACATGAACGCAACATTGAAACCGCTTGTTTCAAGCGCCTTTAATAAACCGCAGGCATAGTGGGATTGCAGGTTACCTTCCAGGCCATGCAGGACAATGACCAGGGGACCATGATTGTGTTGCGCCCATTCAAGGTCGATGAAGTCGCCGTCTGGAAGTTCCAGCCGTTCTGATGTCAGCGGGACAGTGAGTCGTTTTCGGAGCAGACTAGGGAAAACGGTCTGAAGATGCCTGTTTGATAGCCACCATGCGGGGCTGAACTCACTTATTGTTGACATTTATCGTGGCCAGTACAAGTAAAAAACTACATTATGTTAAGCGTCTATCCTGATTAAGGTACGCAACAGTATACCGTGTCATGACTATCCAGGAATCAGAAGCACTGATTGCATCTTTGCTAAATCCCGATCTGTATGATCACCCTGTTAAGGATTTCGATTTGATTGAAACCCATATCTCGTGGGTTCTGCTGACTGGTGAGTTTGCCTACAAGATCAAAAAACCACTGAACTTGGGGTTTCTTGACTTTTCCACGCTACAAAAACGTAAAGATTGCTGCACGGCGGAATTGCGCCTTAATCGGCGGCTTGCAAAGGACCTTTATCTGGATGTGGTAACGATCACGGGCGATATCGATCATCCCTGTTTGGCAGGCACAGATACGCCGATTGAATATGCCGTCAAGATGCGTCAATTCGATCAGGGCGCGCTATTAAGTGAACTGGCCAGGAAGAACAGGCTTACGGCCGGGATGATCGATGAAGCAGCGTGGATGACGGCCAGATTTCATGAGCGTTTGCCACCCGCACCGGCCGGCAGTCAATTCGGCGTACCGGATCAGATACAGCATTTTACGCAAGAAAATTTCTTGCAGATCAGCCCGTTTACGACCGATGAAGAAACGCTTAAACATATCGAACATGTACAGGCATGGGCAAATGCCGAGCGTTTGCGTTGTGACGATGCACTGTTAAGCAGAAAAAAGCAGGGCATGATCCGTGAATGCCATGGCGATCTGCATCTGGGTAACCTGGTGATATGGCAGGATAAAATCCAGGCCTTTGACTGTATTGAGTTTAACGAAGCATTGCGCTGGATCGATGTAATGAGCGAAACGGCATTTATGGTGATGGACCTATCTGATCGAGGTCACCCCGAACTCGCCGATCGTTTTTTGAATACGTATCTGCACTGGACCGGCGATTATACAGGTCTAACTGTTTTGCCTTATTACCTTGCCTACCGGGCTATGGTTCGCGCCAAAGTTGCCATGTTGCGGCTCTCGGAAGGTGGGTTAAGCAAAGTGGCACAGGCTGAACTCAGTTCGGAGTTTCATGCGTATTTAAAGTTTGCTAACGACACTACGCGAAAGCGTAAAGGCTGGCTGTTGATCACTCATGGACTATCCGGTGCCGGCAAATCCACGGTTGCGGGTTATCTCGCCCGGTCTCTGGGGGCGATACAGATTCGATCAGACATCGAACGAAAACGTCTGTTTGGTTATCGGCCAACTGACGAGTCACACTCGGGACAGAGTGCAGGCATCTACACCCATGAGGCTAATCGGAAAACCTATGAACAGCTGGCGATGCTTAGTTATACGATCATCGATGCCGGATGGCCGGTCATTGTCGATGCGGCCTTTTTGAAAAGCGAACAACGTGCGCAATTCAAAAGCATCTGCCGGTCATTGCCGATTCCCTTTGCAATGCTTTCAGTCTCGGCTACCGATGAGGTATTGCGTCAACGGATCAGTCAAAGGATGGCAAAGGGTGATGATGCCTCAGAAGCCGGCATGGACATCCTGGATCGACAGATGCATGCCATTGAGTCACTGACCGATGAAGAAGCCATGCAGGCAATTGCAGTGACCGGGACATCACCCAAAGACCTGGTGCATGCGCTCGAACAGGTGACCAGGCAGTTGGGTATTCATGGCGGACGGCTGGATGGACCTTGCACCCCGAGTCCGACCGATTCAGTTGATGATGGTCATTGAGCCGGTCTGTATACCAGTCACCTGTGGCCCTGCTAAAAATATAAAAACAACTTTAAAAACAATAACATAGATCGTTTATTATGACGCCGGAATTTAGGCAGGATAAGGCAGGTCTGCTACTATTGTTATTAGGGAATCAATCAAAAAAGGAGGAGCTATAGCATGTCCAATTACTGGGTGGTTGCAGCAGACAGCAGTCGCGCACGGATCTTTTCAGCCGAAACAGCAAAAGGCAAACTCGTTGAAGTTGAGACACTGGCCCATCCCGAAGCCCGATTGCATGGACAAGATGTTACATCCGATGCACCGGGAACCAGTTTAAGTAGCAAAGGCGGCGGTCGCCATGGTGTTGGTGGCGAGCACGACCTTCGAGAGCAAGATGATATCCGTTTCGCCAAACGTGTCTGCGACACCCTTAAATCTGCGGATAACAGGGGACGTTTTGGAAAGCTGTATATACTTGCACCCCCGGCATTTTTAGGTATCTTGCGTGAGCGGCTCAGTGGCGCCATTCGCAGTAAGATCGCCGGCGAGATCAACAAGAACGTCGCCGTACATTCGCTGGATGATATCCGGTCACATTTGCCGGAGTATTTATAAAGCTGGCTAACCTATAGCAGGGCCGGTTAGCGAATTGTTGAAATAATCAATGTTTTTTCCAAAAGACCTCCCATTTCCGGGAGGTCTTTTTGCTTGCATAGCACCAACCTTGGATGCTCACTATCGTGCCCGCAATCATTGCATAATAGGCTGCGATTATTGTGTGCAACGGATGTTTGTCTGCGTAACGATATGCTGCAAGCAGTCATCATGAACGTCTGATTCAGGAGTGGAGCAGGGATGAAAACCGCATGTCCCTACTGTGGATATCGATATACCAATATTCCCGGAATTGCCGAGGGAAGAGTCACGTCCTGTAAGCAATGTGGCGAGGGCTTCATCATTCATGGCGGCCAGGATCAGCCAGCTCCCGATAAGGCACCCCGGGAGTGGCAGGTGAATGATGTCATTCTTAATTTATATGTGGTCAAGGAAATCCTCGGCCAGGGTGGCTTTGGCAAGGTATATCGTTTGTTTCACCGCGGCTGGGATCTGGATCTGGCTGTCAAGACACCGAACAGGCAAGCCATCGAAGCCGCCGGTGGTGTGGATAATTTCGAGCGCGAGGCTGAGACATGGGTCAATCTTGGACTGCATCCGAATACCGTGAGTTGTTATTACGTGCGCCGTATTAACAGTATACCAAGAGTGTTTTCAGAGTATGTCGCTGGTGGGGATCTCCAGCAGTGGATCAACTCAAGAAAGCTCTATAAAGGCGGCAAGAAAAAAGCGCTTGCGCGGATGCTTGATATTGCGATCCAGTTTGCATGGGGACTGCATTATGCGCACGAACAGAAGCTCATTCATCAGGATGTTAAGCCCGCAAATCTGATGTTAACCAAAGAGGGGGTTGCCAAGGTTACCGATTTTGGTCTTGCGCGTGCAAAGACGATGCAGAGCCTGGGTATTGCCGGGCACACGATGATGGTCAAGGGTGTTGGATATACACCTGAATATGCTTCTCCGGAACAGGTGTCAAGCGAAAAATTAACGCGCCGAACGGATATTTGGAGTTGGGCGGTTTCCGTCTTCCAGATGTTTTCTGGCGAAAGGAACTGGCGCATGGGAACGGTCGTTGGCTTTCATCTGGAAGAGTTTCAAAAAACGGGCAAGACCGATCCCGATATACCCAAAATACCCGATCAGGTAAGCGACTTGTTAGCAGAGTGTTTACGAGAGAAGCCGGAGGAGAGGCCACACACTATGCAGCTTGTTGGCGATCGTCTGGTAGAAAGTTATAAAAAGATTACAGGTAAAAAATATTTCCGTTCCGTGCCAGTAGCCAGCCGGGATAATGCGGATAGTCTCAACAATCGTGCAATATCGCTGTTGGATTTGGGTATGCATGAGGAAGCCCTGCGAACCTGGCGTCGTGCATTGTCTATTCAACCACATCATCCCGAATCCACCTATAATCGCGGGCTTGCAATGTGGCACACGCATGCGTGTGATGACGACGACCTGGTTCGTGATCTTCAGTCATCACTGCAGCTATCGCAGCCGGAATGGTTAGTCCGTTATCTGCTGGGGCAGGTCCATCTTGAGCGAGGTGATTGCACGTCTGCGCTTGATGTGCTCGCACCAATCAAAGAGGAGGACTGCCAGGACAAGGACCCAAAAGCACTGATCAGGCGCGTAAGCGCCGAGTTGGAGGGCTCACGGAGATGTTTGAAGTCGATTCATTGCAAGTGGGTAATCAATTCGATTGAGTTGGATGAAAACACGGGCAAGATATTAACCGCTGGTCATAGAAAGTCGCTTGATATATGGGATTTGGATTCCAGCCGCCAACCGGTTTCTCTTGCAGGGCATCAATTACCGGTCGTATCTGTATTCTTGTCCCAGGACTGCACCACAGCCGTATCGGGTGGGCAGGATCATGAAGTAAGATTATGGGACCTGAAAGAAAAAAGGTGCATATATACCTATAAGGGCCATATTGGCGTGGTCACATGTGTCTATCAGACACGCAATAACGAATTCGTGGTCTCAGGCAGTGACGACCAGTCACTCCGTATATGGGATAACGCCACACGTTCATACAAGAAGACGCTAAACGGACATCGAGGCACAGTGACTTCTGCTGTGATGGATGCTGGTTGTCGCCGGGTATTATCAGGCAGCAGTGACAGGACGCTCAAATTATGGGATGTCGATAGCGGTGATTGTCTACGCACATATGAAGGCCATGAAAAAGGTGTTATTGCTGCCTACTTTGTTCAGAAGGAAAGCCGGGCAGTCTCCTGCAGCATGGATGGTGCGATCAAAATATGGAATATCAAGACTGGTGTATGCGAGAAAACCATGTCTGCAAACATGAGTAAACTTACTTCTGCAGCCTTAAGCGATGATGGCCGGCAACTGTTGACGGGCAGTGGCAATGGAACGCTAAAGCTTTGGGATTTGAATCAGGGTTATTGTGCTCATTCATTCATTAGTGCACACAACGGCAAAGTAACAGCTGTCAGTATCAGCGGGGATGGGAAACGTGCCTTGTCATGCGGTTATGACAAGGTTATTCGTCACTGGAATCTGGAGAAAGCATACGACTTTAGTGCGCCTATTACGTTATCCAGGATCAGATCCAGCGAGGTTTTGTTATCTGCACAGGCTAAGCATGTGCAGAAGCTGGTTGCGGCGACAAAGGCGCTAGCCGATCAGGACCCGGTAGTTGCGGCCAGACATATACGGCAAGCACGTGCACTGCCAGGGTATTCTCATGACAGGGAGGCAACGGCCATCTGGCGAATGCTGTATGTGCAGTTAGCCCATAAGAAGCTATATGGTATCTGGGAAAGCATTCAGTTGTCTGGCCATAGCGATGTCGTGCGGTCAATATGTTTGAACCTAAGAGGCGAAATGGCCTTATCCGGGGCTGATGATGCAACCGTTAAGTTATGGAGCATGAAGACAGGAAAATGCAACAAGACCTTCTTTGGGCATACAGAACCGGTGACAGCTGTGACTATGACTTCATGCAACCGATATGTTGTATCTGCAAGCGAGGACAAAACCATAAAATTATGGGATATCGATCAGGTATCCTGTCTTCATACGTTTAAAGGGCATAAATTATCAATTAACTCATTATCAATAAGCCCTGATAACCGATATTTTGTTTCTGGAAGTGACGATTGCACGTTGAGGCTGTGGGAGATCGAAACCGGCCGATTCCTGCGAAGTTATAAAGGGCATACTAAATCAGTCAGCTCCTGTCTTATAACATCTGACGGCAGGAAGATTTTGTCTACAGGAGA
>BTQO01000010.1:0-18071 GCA_036985915.1 Gammaproteobacteria bacterium
GCAGGCCGAATACAGGGCATTGTCACCCGAGCAGCTGGCGCAACGTATTGAGGTGCTGGAAAACGAGATGTTCCAGTATGCACGGGATTTGGAATTCGAGGAGGCCGCCCGGGTTCGGGATGAGATCACCCGTCACCGCGCCGTGGAGGATGGGGTCACGCTGGCCGTGCCATACAAGCCGCAAGGAAAACGACGTAAGGCGCATTAACGGCTGTTCTTAAGCGCCTGTATTTATCGCAAGAGAATATATGCTAAATTACTGATTTACGCACAGGCGCGTAGCTCAGCTGGTTAGAGCACCACCTTGACATGGTGGGGGTCGGAAGTTCGAGTCTTCTCGCGCCTACCACTGTAAAATCAAGGGGTTACGAGAGATCGAGGCCCCTTTGTTTATAGCCTAAAAAATCCTGTTTAAATCCCCTGTAAAACATTCCCTCTCTCGATAGCCCTATTTAATGGGTGACCGTGAGTTATGGCTAATGTATCCTAAATTTGAGGATAGGTAGAAATCTGAGCGGATTTGTGATGGCTAACGTACTTGAAAGCGAGTTCCAATATTATCTAAAGAACCAGGATGAATTGGTTAAACAGTATGCCGGTAAGCATATTGTTATAAAAAACCATGAAGTCATAGGTAGTTACGATAGCGAATTAGAAGCAGTTGAGGAAACCTCTAAGGAGCATAAGTTAGGTACGTTTCTAGTGCAAAAGTGTGAGGCTGGCGATCAAAGTTATTCACAAACCTTCCATTCGCGAGTTTCATATGGCTAAATCGCGTGACAGAGGCGTTTACGACTAAATATAATGGCACTTCGAACGAGCTCCGTTCGAAGGTGAGTATCTTCCAGGCTTTCGATCCAGCGAAAACAAAAAACCCCACCTAAAGGTAAAGATTTCACCGCGATATGGGATACGGGTGCGACTGGTTCCGTAATTACAAAAAAAGTTGTATCTCAGTGCGGTTTAAAACAAATCGGCGTTAGCCAAGTACACACGGCTGGCGGGGTAATAAATGATTGCCCTGTTTATTTAGTAAACATCATGCTTCCCAATACTGCTGGTGTGACTGGCGTAAGGGTAACTGAGGCCAATAGAATTGGTAATGACGTGGATGTTCTCATAGGAATGGATATTATTACCTTAGGTGATTTTGCGGTAACGACCTATAATGGTAAAACAACGTTTTCATTTAGGATGCCTTCGTTAACCGAAATAGATTTTGTTAAAGAGATCGAGTCCCAAAAAGGGAAAGCCAAACTAACGAGCGCTATAAAAAATGCTCTAAAAAAACCCCCCAAAGTTGGGTAATGCCACCAATTGGAAGCATTTTTCTGATTACAGAATCGCGGACGCGGGCAACTCAAACTCTAGAAACGAAACCGCTCCTTTCGCTTGTTTAGTAACGATGACCAGCCCAAGATATTCCTCCAGTATGATTAAGACTAACATTTCAATTGGACGAATATCTTGGGCCGGTCAGACACCCTAATATCACGTGACCCCTCGTATCGGTCACCACTGACCAATAATCACTATGCCGATCATTACACTTCCTGACGGAAGCCAAAAACACTTCGAAAAGCCCGTTACCGTAGCCGAGGTCGCAGCGGATATCGGCCCAGGCCTTGCCAGGGCGGCACTGGCCGGCCGTATCGGCGACCGTTTGGTGGACACCTCCTTTACGCTAAGCGAAGACGCACAGCTGAGTATCGTCACCGGCCGGGATGAAGACGGCTTGGAGGTGATTCGCCATTCAACGGCCCATTTGCTGGCCCAGGCCGTGAAACAGCTCTTTCCCAACGCGCAGGTTACTATCGGGCCTGTGGTTGAAAACGGCTTCTATTACGATTTTGCCTTTGAACGCGCGTTTACACCGGAAGACCTCGAAGCCATCGAGCAGCGCATGGCGGCGCTGGTTAAGCAAAATATTAAAATCGAGCGCAGCGTCATGAACCGGAAAGAGGCGGTAGAGTTTTTCCGCAACATGGGCGAGGAATACAAGGCCGAAATCATCGATTCCATTCCGCAGGCCGACGAGATCACGCTGTACCGGCAGGGGGATTTTACCGATCTGTGCCGCGGACCCCATGTGCCCAGCACGGAAAAGCTGGGCGCGTTCAAGCTGACCAAGCTGGCCGGCGCCTACTGGCGAGGTGATCCTAAGAACCCCATGTTGCAGCGCATCTATGGGACCGCTTGGCCGGATAAAAAGGCACTCAAGGCCTACCTCTATCGGCTGGAGGAGGCTGAAAAACGTGACCACCGCCAGCTGGGGCGGCGCCAGAACCTGTTTCACTTTCAAGAGGAAGCGCCCGGTATGGTGTTCTGGCATGCCAAGGGCTGGACGTTGTATCGCATTATTGAGGGCTACATTCGCACCCTGCTGGGCAATTATGGTTATGAGGAGGTGCACACCCCGCAGATACTGGATCGCACCCTGTGGGAGCGTTCCGGCCACTGGGACAAATTCCGCGACATGATCTTCACCACCCAAGCCGAGCACAAGGACTATGCCATCAAGCCGATGAACTGTCCGGCGCATGTGCAAATCTTCAACCAGGGATTGAAGAGTTATCGTGATTTACCGCTCAGGATCGCCGAGTTTGGCATTGTGCACCGCAATGAGCCCTCCGGTACGCTACACGGGTTGTTGCGGGCACGGCGCTTTACCCAGGACGATGCGCATATTTTCTGCACTGAGGATCAGCTACAGGTCGAGGTTGCAGCGCTGATTGAACTGACCTTTCAGGTATACCGGGATTTTGGTTTTACCGAAATCGATATCGCGTTGTCCACCCGGCCCGAACAGCGTGTCGGGACCGACGAGCAGTGGGACCGGGCGGAGCATTCATTGGAGCGCGCGCTCAACGATCAGGGGCTGACGTGGAAACTGCAGCTGGGTGAGGGGGCCTTCTACGGGCCAAAGATCGACTTTGTCCTAAAAGACAGCATCGGCCGGCTCTGGCAGTGCGGTACCATCCAGGTCGATTTCTCCATGCCAGAACGGCTTGGCGCCCATTATATCGCCGAGAATTCCACCAAACAGGTGCCGGTGATGATCCACCGCGCCATTTTAGGTTCTTTAGAGCGGTTTATCGGTATGTTGATCGAACACCATGCCGGTTCATTACCCGCGTGGCTGGCCCCGGTTCAAGCCGTGGTGGCCAATATCACGGATCGCCAGGCCGATTATGCGAAAAAAGTGGCTGAAACCCTTAAAAATAAAGGATTGCGGGTTGAAATGGACTTGAGGAACGAGAAGATCGGCTATAAAATTCGCGAACACAGTATGCAAAGAGTGCCCTACCTGCTGGTCGTCGGTGACCGGGAGGCCAAGGGCGAGTCTGTGGCCGTGCGTGCACGTAACGGTGAGGATCTGGGTACGATGTCCATCGAGGCATTCGCTGACCACCTCAAAACCGATATCGTGAGCCGCGGTCACGTTGTTTTGGAGGGCTAACTTATCGCCGCGCAAAAAGAGAACCGAATAAACGATGCAATCGAAGCACCGAGTGTGCGTGTTATTGGAGCCAGCGGCGAACAGGTTGGCATCCTGCCACTCGAAGAAGCCAAGGACCTGGCCATAGAGGCCACGCTGGACCTGGTAGAGCTGGTACCCAACGCAGAACCGCCGGTTGTCAGGATCATGGATTACGGCAAGTACCGTTATGAGCGAAGCAAGCGGTTTCATAACACCAGGCGCAAGCAAAAGCAGATCCATGTCAAAGAGATCAAGTTCAGGCCGGGTACTGAAGAAAGTGATTACCAGGTTAAGTTAAGAAATTTGATACGATTTTTAACGGACGGCGATAAGACCAAGGTGACACTGAGATTTAGAGGGCGTGAAATGGCACACCAGGAACTCGGTGCCAAGTTGCTAAAACGCGTTGAGGAAGATCTAAGCGAATACGCCGTAGTTGAACAGTACCCAAAGCTTGAGGGTCGGCAAATGGTGATGATGCTCTCGCCCAGGCGATAAACTGCATTGATACACAGGTTAATGAATTTTACTTAAGAACGGATTAAAGACGATGCCAAAGATGAAAACCAATCGCGGTGCTGCCAAACGGTTTAAGAAAACCGCATCGGGTGGATTTAAGCGCGGAAAGTCGCACAGGCGGCACATCCTGACCAAAAAGAGCACCAAGCGTAAGCGTCACCTAAGGGGCGGCACCCAGGTGCATGCCTCAGACGCAGCTTTGGTCAGGCGGATGTTACCCAATAGTTAAGGATGCTCTGGTTTATTCTTAAGTTTCCGCGGTACAAGGATGTACCGCCAAAATCGACACCCGTAGGGTATTGATTTTGTAAGGGAAACGGAAACTTGTTTTCGTTTTCCGTGCACTGATAATTCTTAGATGGAATTATTCAGAGTTTCTTTAATTTATTATATTGCAGGATTTATCATGGCTAGAGTAAAGCGTGGTGTTACCGCCCACAAAAGACACAAGAAGGTTCTTAAAGAAGCCAAGGGTTACTTTGGTGCCAGGAGCCGCGTGTACCGCGTGGCCAAGCAGGCGGTTATCAAGGCCGGCCAGTATGCATACCGGGACCGTCGACAAAGGAAACGTCAATTCAGATCATTATGGATTGTGCGTATCAATGCAGCAGCCAGAGAACATGGCCTCTCATACAGTCGCATGATTCATGGTCTTGCAAAGGCAGCTATTGATATTGATCGCAAGATACTGGCTGACCTGGCAGTCACTGACAAACCCGGATTTGCAGTATTGGCGGAGAAAGCAAAGGCCGCTCTGGCTGCCTGAATCTGTATTGGCCTGAATTCGTTTCAGGTAAATACCAAATCAACAGGTGGGGGAAAGGTCACAAAACCTTTCCCCTATTTTTTTGTTTAATAAAAAAATCTAATGAATCCAATCGAGGAGCAACTGAAGACAGCGCTAAAGGTGCTGGAGGACGCCAGTGATATGGCGGCACTCGAAAAGCTGCGTGTCCAATATCTGGGTAAAAAGGGTGAATTTACACAACACCTGAAATCGCTTGGACAATTGCCAGCTAATGAGCGACCCAAAGCGGGGCAGGTCATCAATCAGGCGAAGCAGCAGTTTGAAGCAGCGCTTGATGAAAAACGCGACGTATTAAAACAACAGGCGTTTGCCGACCGTCTTGCAAAGGACAAGGTTGATGTCACCTTGCCAGGGCGCGGTCAATCTAATGGCGGCCTGCATCCGATTACGCTGACGATGAACCGGATCATTGACCTGTTTATCCAGATGGGATTTGAGGTGGCGGAAGGTCCGGAGATCGAAGATGACTATCATAACTTCGAAGCGCTGAATATACCGGCGCACCATCCGGCACGTGCCATGCACGATACTTTTTATTTTACTGCGCATCAGTTGTTACGCACACATACTTCACCGGTACAGATTCGCGTCATGCAGGAGCAAGGCCCGCCGCTTGGTGTAATCGCTCCAGGCCGTGTGTATCGTTGTGACTCCGATTTAACACACACACCGATGTTTCACCAGGTTGAAGGATTCCTGATTGATACTCATATCAGTTTTGCCGATCTTCGCGGCACCCTGCAGGCGTTTTTAACCAGTTTTTTTGAAAAAGAAGATCTGCAATTACGCTTTCGGCCTTCCTATTTCCCCTTTACCGAACCCTCGGCAGAAGTTGATATTGCGTGCGTTATGTGCGGCGGCGAGGGATGCCGTGTTTGCGGTCATAGCGGGTGGCTGGAAGTGCTTGGCTGCGGCATGGTGCACCCCAATGTGTTGGGTCATGTAAATATCGATAGTGAGCTCTATACCGGCTATGCCTTTGGCATAGGTGTCGAGAGGCTGGCTATGCTGCGTTACGGTGTTGATGACCTGAGATTATTTTTTGAAAACGATATTCGTTTTCTACAGCAGTTCTGTTGAACATGTTTAAAAACATATAACAGACTACAAATCATGAAATTCAGCGAACAATGGTTGCGTGAGTGGGTCGATCCGGAATTGACGACCGATGCACTTGCCGAGCAACTCACCATGGCGGGTCTTGAAGTCGACGCCATTACACCGGCAGCGCCCGAGTTCACCAACACGGTGGTTGCAAGCGTGCTTTCAGTCGAAAAACATCCCGATGCCGATCGTTTGAGTCTATGCGCTGTTGATGATGGCAGCAACGAGCCACTGAACGTGGTGTGTGGTGCGCCGAATGTTCGTGCAGGCATGCGTGTTCCATTCGCTCGAGTGGGCGCTGAACTGCCGAATGGCATGAAGATCAAGCGCACCAAGGTACGTGGCAGTGAATCCTTCGGCATGCTGTGCTCCGGGCGGGAACTGGGTCTGGTAGACAGTGCCGATGGCCTAATGACGTTGCCGGATGATGCACCTCCCGGCCAGGACCTGCGCGAATATCTAAACCTGAATGACTGTTCTATTGAACTTTCGGTGACGCCCAACCGCGGTGACTGTCTCAGTGTAGCGGGCATCGCCCGGGAAGTGGCGGCATTAAACCGGTTGCCATTGCACACGCCTGAGATCCCGGCTGTCCCGGCGGTGATTGATGACGTGTTGCCGGTGGATATCAAGGCCGATAAAGCCTGTCCGCACTATGTAGGGCGCGTGATTCGCGGCGTCAATGCCAGGGCTGAAACACCCCTATGGATGCAGGAACGGCTGCGTCGTTCCGGGCTGCGCAGTCTGGGTCCCCTGGTCGATGTGACGAACTATGTGTTGTTGGAACTCGGTCAGCCCATGCACGCGTTTGATCTGGACCGGCTGGCCCAGGGGCTGTGTATCCGATTGGCGCAGCCCGGTGAGCGTTTGAGCCTGCTTGATGGCTGCGAGGTTGAACTCAAGGCCGACATGCTGGTGATTGCCGATGGCAATGGGCCGGTTGCACTAGCTGGCATCATGGGCGGGGAAGCCACCGCTGTTTCCGACGGCAGCATCAATATATTCTTGGAAAGCGCGTTTTTTGCGCCCGAGGCAATCGCCGGGCGGGCACGCCAATACGGCCTGCAGACCGATTCTTCGCAACGTTTTGAGCGTGGCGTTGACCCCGAAGGCCAGACCTTAGCCATAGAACGGGCCACCCAACTGCTGGTGGGCATCACCGGCGGTGAACCGGGCCCGCTGATCGATACCGGTGTGGGCAGACCTGCGCCCTCCGGGATCACGTTACGCCAGTCCCGTGTGACGCAACTGCTGGGGCTTACGATCGAGGATGAAGCCATCTCGGAGATTCTGGGCAGGCTTGGCATGACTATCGAGTCTCAGGTGGAGCACACCTGGCAGGTCACACCCCCTGGATTTCGCTTTGATATCGCCATCGAGGCGGATCTGATCGAAGAACTCGCACGCAGTGTCGGTTACGATCAGTTGCCCAGCCAGTTGCCTGTGATTGGGCAACGTATGCACCCCAGGCCGGAAGGCGTGGTGGCGCTGGGGAGCATCCGCGCAGCATTGGTGTTCCGGGGCTACCATGAGGCGATCACCTACAGTTTTGTTGATCCTGACTTAATGGCGCACATTGACCCCAACCACGCAGGTGTAAAGCTTGCCAACCCACTCTCACCGGAACTGTCCGTGATGCGGTCCACACTGTGGCCCGGACTGTTAAACGCGTTGCGGTTTAACCAGCGTCGTCAGATCGAGCGCATACGATTGTTTGAAACCGGTCTAAATTTCATACAGCAAGGCACTGATTTACAACAGGAAAATTATATTGGCGGTGTGGTTTCGGGCACGGTTGAGCCTGAGCAATGGGGGGCATCTGCCCGTGCGGTGGACTATTTCGATGTCAAGGCAGACGTGGAATCGTTGCTGGCATTGACGGGAAACGCCAAGGCCTATATCTTTAAGGAAAATCAACATCCTGCATTGCATTCGGGACAAACCGCTTGTATTGAATTTAGGGGGGAACCTGTGGGCTGGGTCGGCATGCTGCATCCCGCGGTTAGGGATGCACTAAAAATTGAGACACCCGTCGGCCTGTTTGAGCTACGCCTTGATGCGTTGCAAACGAGAACCATACCCACATACACCGCCGTTTCAAAATTCCCCTCGATACGCAGGGATATTGCCGTCGTCATTAACGACGACGTTGCGGTTGAGCAGTTACGAACCACGGTCGAAAAAGTGGCAGGTTCAGCGCTCATGGGCGTGAAAATTTTCGATGTATACCAGGGTGTAGAAGTAGAAAAAGGTCTAAAAAGTGTCGCTTTAGCCTTGATTTTACAGGAAACTTCGCGCACTCTTATAGATCAAGAAGTGGAGGAGATCGTTCGTCGGGTGATTGATGCATTAGCGGATGATCATGGTGCGATATTGCGGGAATAGGCTATGGCATTAACCAAGGCTGATATGGCTGAGGCCCTGTTTGAGGAGCTGGGTCTCAATAAACGTGAGGCTAGGGAACTCGTGGACATCTTCTTCGAAACTGTCCGTGATGCCCTTGCGTCCGGGAGCCAGGTCAAGCTGTCCGGATTCGGAAATTTTGATCTGCGGGACAAAAATGAACGGCCGGGCAGAAACCCAAAGACGGGTGAGGAGATACCAATCTCGGCACGCCGGGTTGTCACATTCCGCCCCGGCCAGAAACTCAAAATCAGGGTGGAGTCTCATGCTGGACCCGAGTGACAGCGGAACGCTGCCGCCTATTCCTGGTAAACGCTACTTCACGATCGGCGAAGTCAGCGATCTATGCAATGTCAAACCCCATGTCCTGCGCTACTGGGAACAGGAGTTTCCACAACTAAAACCGGTCAAGCGCCGTGGCAACCGGCGTTATTATCAGCGTCACGACGTGATCATGATTCGTCAGATCAGGAACCTGCTTTATGACCAGGGGTTCACCATCGGCGGTGCACGACAAAAATTATCGGGTGATGATGCCCGTGATGACGTCACGCAAAGCCAGCAAATCATCAGGCAACTCAGATCCGAACTCGAAGAAGTGCTGCAGATCCTAAAGCGCTGACGCGCGTCTCGTTTCCCCAACCACCTCTTTCAGATACCATACTTGTCCCCAAGGGTATCCCTTGGTTAATCGAAGTATTGATTACGGGGCGTAGCGCAGCCTGGTAGCGCACCTGCATGGGGTGCAGGTGGTCGGAGGTTCAAATCCTCTCGCCCCGACCAATTCGCTTAACTCATGGCATGCAACCAACGATCAGACTTGAGTCGCTATTAATGGGGCTGTCATCGAACACCCTAACAAGTTATGGAAGCTTAAGAATAATTCATCCATGAATTCTTAAGCAGCACGAAAAGTAAAAAGTGTGACTTGCAACGCAGTCAGCACCCACAAAATACGATGTGTCTTATGAAAACATACCCTATATTATTAATTCTTGTGTATGCCAGCTTACCAGTACATGCTGAAACCATTGATCTCCGTTGCGAGGAGCTGGCGGGAAAAATAATCGAGCGGCTGTCTGATGAGGGGCTGCTTGCTAAATCGGGCACAGACCAACAACGCGCCCGGACTATCAGTTATGAGTTGTGCTCAAATACTCAGCAATCCGCACAACAACAACATGAAGACAGCCTGAAACAGGTGCTGAAGAACTTTATATTCGAATCAACTGGCGGAAAAGCGGGAAATAAACGCTTGAAAAGACTAAAGCCGTAGGTTTCCTTTTATGCCGGCGCTTTGCATTGATGGCAATAACATTATTTACCGTTGATCAGCCTTCATCCACTTCCAGATCGACCAGATCCATGAATGTGAGTTCAGCGATGTAGTCATTGGGCGTGAGCGATTGTCCGGTTATATCTTCCCAGACCCATTGTTCAAAAGCAGCTTGACCGGTCGGATGCCCGGTGGGGCGATTGTTCGTTGGTAATATAATCACCATCACCAGCACAAGAAATGCAATACCGATGCCTGCCTGCACGAAGCGTGGTTGCCTATGCATGAATTGCTGGAAAAACGTAAATAGTGCACCCATTGCATCTTGTTGTGCCGGCAGGCTGTTGTTGATACGAGCAGCGATTACTTCTGTTTCAGGGGCAGACATAGACGTTTCCCCGGCATCTTTTGCGATCAGGTTATCCAGCGACCGGGCGTTGTGTTGTAACGATAGCAGTTGCCCGGATTTCTTAATCCGTTCAAGCACCGCTGTTCGTTCATTGGCAGGCCAACGATCAGGATTACCCCCATAGGCATGGAGTATGGCCTCAGCACGTTCTTGATCAGCCGGTTTCATCGTATTCACTACTCCTGTTAAGCTGTTGTTCATTCATAGTCTGGCGCAAGGTTCGTCGCGCACGTGCGAGGATGGATTCCAGCGCATGAATGCTTGTTCCGATGATTTCTGCCGCTTCCTTGTTTGTGAGTCCGTGATAGGCGCATAACCACAACGCGGTACGTTGCCGCTCCGGTAAAGTGCCTACTGCGCTATGGATCATTGCCTGTTCGGTACTGTTCATGGCATATGTTTCCGGGGTCTCCTCGCAGGCGAACGCGCCATCTGCATCATCCAGGCTGTCATACTTGTCTTTGCGATACCAATCCATGCACAGGTTGTAGGCAACGCGGTATAACCAACTGCGTAGTGAATGCGGCTTGGCCTTAAGCCTTTTTGCATGAAGCCACAGCCGTGTAAAAGTTTCCTGTGCAATATCTTCTGCATCGGATCTTTGGCGCACATAGCGCATGCTAAAGGACAAAATGGCGTTGAGATGGCGGGATAGAACCCTGTTAAATGCCCGCCTGTTTCCCGATGCGACTTGCACCACAAGTTCTGCATCATCCACCTCGTCTGCCAATGTTGCTTTTCGTTTATTGATGTCTGCCACTGTATACACAATAACGCATCAGTGGCACATCCGTTTACTTCTCTCGCCGTTTTTTGTTTCGATAGCCGCGCACCTCTTTCTTGGTTACTGTTTTGTCACCGTCTGCATCAATGCGTCCGAACCAATTTGACCAGGCATCATAGCTTTCCTTTTGAGTCACAATGCCATCGTTGTTGGTATCCAGCTTCTTGAACATTTTGCTGCCACCACGGTGTCTGCGTTTACCCCGTTTATTGTTTTCTTCCTGGGTCAACATGCCGTTACCATCGGCATCCATGCGTGAAAATCTCTTTTTCGCTTTGTTCGTTTGGTAAGCAATATATTCATCTTTGCTAACAAAACCATCCTTGTTCGCATCCATCTTTTGAAACTTTTTGTTTCTCCGTTCACTCCTGCGCTCGGAGAGGTAGGCCTTGAATTCGTCATCGGTTATTTTGCCATCATTGTTTTTATCCATACGCTGATAACGTGATTTGGCCGCTTTATCGAATTCCTGCATCGTAACGTTGCCATCCTTGTCGTTATCGAAGAAGCGCATGAACTTGTTTTGGCCTCGTTGTGCGAACGCTGTACCCGATACGGCAATCGTGCCGGTGAGAATGGCAATGGTGACTAGGTGTTTCATAGGTGTTCCTCTATATAGTAAGTTGGTATCAAGGCTGCGGCTATTGCCGCTTGTCTCATATAACGGACGGGGCGGAGACATCCGTCGGTGGCTATCCGGTTTTTTTAATCATACCCAATCTGGTTTGAGGTTTATCAGGATTGGAATATGCGGGTTCTATGAACAAAAGATGTGCGCCATGCCATTTTATGCCTGCGATTAAAAACGGATATGCCGGTTAGGGCCGTTATAAGGGTAAGCAGCGCACCTTTGTTGCCAATTGATTGATTAGTCAGGAGGTGAATATGAACGCGCAAATACCCATAGCCATGATCGCAGCAGGCCACACGGTCAGCGGTTTGGCGCAGGCATACAACAATAATGGTTATCGCGTGAGCGTTAGCAGTCACGCGTCGAAATGCAAGCATCAACCGGCCATGCCAATCGCCGGTTTTCAAATATGTGATTACGATCACATATACCCGTTAACAACCTGAATATACTATTAACCAACACATCATGAGTGATAGGTCAATGAATCAGGAGAATAGTAATTTTTCTATTAACACCGGCAACACCGACCGGAACAGGTTTCTAGAAGATATTATGGGCAAAATGCTTATTGATGCCTTGCAAAACAAGGCGACAGACGTTCAGGTCAGCAGCGCATATAAGTCGCTATGCGATCAGGGCATGGGCATACGTTCAATACTCCGGATGGTCATGCAACAGCTTGATGAAATCCAGCGCGAGCGTCTGATCAATCTCATCAGAAGCGATACGTCGATGCCGCGCGGCTGATCCAGCTGACGTGCAGGACATACATCGCCGCCAGACGTGGCCGGGGTTATTGGCCGGTATTAAGCCTCATGCCAGTATGCATCCACGCTCAACTGGCCTGCGATTGACGCGGACAGGGCTGACAGGTGCTGCCTACTCGTGTTAAAACTACACGTGTATGAAGAAACTGAAGCACGAATCAGAGTTGGTTAAAGAAGCAATCCTGGCCGGTATAAAATATGGCGAGGAGCGCGGCGTCGTTAAATTTGAGCCAACCGATTCAGCACAGCTTAAAATTGAATATATCTATCGCCTGTTGATTCACGACAAGGTCATTCAAGCATTGCCGGAAGACCAGGTCTCTCAGAAATCAATGCGGCACAAACTCGCTATCTGGGTTTCCAGGCAACTGCCCAAAGACCACCCACTTTTGAACTGAGGACACTGTCCAATGACCCTATACAAGAACATACCCGCCGCAGTGATACTTGCCCTGGTTATTTTATTATCAGGCTGTGCTACCTATAACGATGCAGGCGCAAAAGAACAACAGGGTGTGGTTATGGGCGCCATTATCGGCGGTATTATCGGGTCGAAAGTCGGTGATGGCGATAACCGCTCAATTGCAATCATCGTGGGTGCGGCCGCAGGTGCCTTTATCGGTGGGCAGATCGGCCGGTCAATGGATGAAAAGGATCAGCAACAAGCGGCCGAAGCCGCATTGCAATCCTTGCAAAGCAAAGACATATCAACTGCCACCTGGAACAATCCCGCTTCTGGCAATCATGGCAGGTTCACATCCTCAAGCCGTTATAAGTCTGGCGATGCGCGTGTTTGTCGTTCGCTCAAACACGAGGCCACTATAAACGGCCAGGCCATGGACGACGCACAGCGCTATTGTTTAACCGATGAGGGTATGTGGAAACCGGTAGAGATTTAGGGAAACTTAAGAATAATTCCATCTAAGAATATTCAGAGTATGGAAAGAGAAAAGCGCGGTTTTCTCTTTCCTTCATTTTCAACGGCTTGTAGTCGTCGAAAATGGCGGCACATCCCTCGGCTTTAGCCTCCTGCGTCGCTCTATCTCCTCCATCTACCTCCATGGATGGAGGAAATGCAAAAGGATTGTCGGGAACAATCCTTGCCATGGAGTCGTATGCCGCAGGAAGGTCTGATTTAGTCAGACCTTCCCTAGGTGATCATGGTAGCAGTCACAGCCTGATGGCTTGTTGTTACACCAGGTGAACCGCAATCAACGCCTTGGTGTAATTCGCATCTGGTAGCGGTATACGCACTTCATAGCCGCCTCCCGGCGCTTCCTGCATGGGATTGCCTTGCAGATCTTCCATGTGTTCGAGCCGAATGGTTTGATTGCCGCAAGGCAAGATCAGTTCCAGCCGGTCGCCCACGGCAAACTTGTTTTTCACGTTGACCTCGGCCAGACCGCGTTCTCGGTCAAATTCAATCACCTCGCCCACGAAGCGTTGCTCACTGTGCACTGAACTGTTATTCAAATAGTTCTGGGTTTCCTGGCTGGTATGGCGCTGGTAAAAGCCATCCGTGTAACCGCGGTTGGCCAGGTGATTGAGCGCGACATACAGATCTGTATTAAAGGGCCGGTCACAGATTGCGTCATCAATGGCGCGGCGATAGAGTTGTGCGGTGCGTGCAACATAATAATGCGACTTTGTGCGGCCTTCGATCTTGAGTGAGTCGATGCCGATTTTTACAAGCCTTTCCACGTGTTGTATGGCACGTAAATCGCGTGAGTTCATGATGTAGGTGCCATGTTCGTCTTCCATAATCGGCATGTACTCACCCGGCCGGTTTTCTTCTTCGATCAGGTAGACCCGATCGGCCAACGGATGTCTTGTTAGATTTTCTTCTTTGGCCAGTGGTCGCGGGTTATTCATTGCCGCCATGGCGTCAAAATCAATCTTTCCGGGTTGTGCTAATTGTTCAACATCGCCTGTTTCGTTTTCACCCGCAGGATGCACGTTATATTTCCAGCGGCAGGCATTGGTGCAGGTACCCTGGTTGGCATCGCGATGGTTAAAGTAGCCGGACAACAGACAACGCCCGGAATAGGCGATACACAACGCGCCATGTACGAATACCTCAAGCTCCATATCCGGACAGCGCTGGCGAATTTCCTCGATTTCTTTTAACGAGAGTTCGCGCGATAAAATCACACGCGAAAGACCCAGAGACTGCCAGAATTTAACCGCCTGGTAGTTCACGGTATTCGCCTGAACCGACAAATGCACCGCTACCTCCGGCCAGCGTTCGCGCACCATCATGATCAGTCCCGGGTCGGCCATGATCAGCGCATCCGGCTTGAGCGCTATGACCGGCTCCATGTCCTTTAAATAGGTATGGATTTTTGCGTTATGCGATATCAGATTACTGGCGACGAAGAATTTCTTGCCCAGCCGGTGTGCCTCGGTAATGCCGCGCGCAAGATTGGCCAGGTCAAAATCGTTATTGCGTGCTCTTAAGCTGTAACGCGGTTGTCCGGCATACACGGCATCGGCCCCGAAGGCGAGGGCGTATTGCAGGTTTTTGAATGTGCCGGCAGGGAGCAGTAGTTCAGGGGCTTGGGCCATAGCCTGGATTATTCGGGTGGTTATGCGATGCGATCGGTTAATGATACATGTTATGTGAATGAAATCGGCAGCTGAAATACCTTTGGCTGGGGTATGATTGAACAATACCAGGCCCATCCACAAGCGAATCCATGCACAGCCACACCTTAAAACAATCAGGCGTGCTTATACCGGTCGTGATATTGATGCTGGCGTGTCGAAGCACTGCGGCGACCAGCCCGAATTCCGGTGCTAATGCGTCGATTGCATGTCAGGATCCGCGGCCGGAAATCTGCACGCAAATCTACCAGCCTGTGTGCGCCATGGTCGATACCAGTGTGCGTTGCGTAACATCGCCGTGTCCTTCAAGCGAACACAAAACCTATGCCAGTAGCTGCACTGCCTGTGCGGACCCCAAGGTTATCTCATACACACTTGGACCGTGTGCTGGCAACCAATAATTTTTCCAACTGGATGTTCCGCTATGAAAACGCAGTCTGAATTTTTATCGTTAAGAAAATACCCTGTCGAGGGTGTAGATAATCTGTGGTTGCCTGGGCATTCCGCACTGACTGTATAAAACTAATGGCGGTGCTCTGGCAGAAAAAGGTTAAAGGTACGCTTTACGAAGTTCGAACGGCGGGTCATACCCGTCGTCTTTATACCAACGGTGTTTTTCATAGCCAGTTCAATCCGAACCGGCACACAGCGGGTGGGGTATGGGATTTGCTCATTCTGCCTGTATTTTTCTACCCGCGCGATTACATACAACGCATTTTAGTATTAGGGGTAGGCGGTGGTGCAATCATCAGGCTGCTGAAATCACATGTCCGGCCATCTAAAATCGTGGGTATTGAACACAATGCCATGCATTTATCGATTGCCAGGCGTTTTTTTGGTGTTCGAAAAGCGACAGCACAACTGATACATGCCGATGCCGAGCAGTGGTTGAATGACTATTCTGGCCCGCCATTCGACCTGATCGTTGATGACTTGTTTGATGAATGTGATGGTGAACCCGTCAGGGCCGTTGCATTGAATTCGACCTGGTTCGAGCGGCTTTACGCGAATTTAAGCCGCGATGGGTTATTGGTGGTCAACACAACGGATATACGGGATTTTAATAGCAGCGCCTATTTTACCAGCCGCAGAATTTCCGGGCGGTTTAAATCGGCCTTTCAGTTGACACTGCCCCTGTATGAAAATGTTGTTGGCGCGTTCTTAAAAAAAGAGGCAACCGGCAAGCTGTTGCACAATCATTTGATAAACGATGCCAAAGCGCCATTTTTGAAAAACCTTGGCAGTTCAGGGTACCGTGTTCGCCGTGTTGTCTGACAAGGGGCGCAATTTTGAACGTTTTTGCCGTCTATTCAGGATTCCAAAGCTTATATTGGTACAGATCGGCTGGCTATTGTTGAGTCTGATAATGATAGAGAAGCTTATGAATAAATCAGAGTTTCCATAGTATTTAGCAAGGGTGTATATTTAAAAAAACCAAGTCATCTTCGGGGAGAGGAGTGTTATGGCCAGGAAGAAAACCGCAGCCGGTGCTGCCAAGAAGAAGTCCAAAGCCAAGACGAACAAAAAGACGGCCAAGTCCGGCAAATCAAAAGCGCAAGCGGCCGCTAAGCCGGAAAAGCGCAAAAAGATCAAGAATAAGACCTACGAGGCGGAGCTTGCCAAGATGCAAATAGAGCTGGTAAAGCTCCAGGAGTGGGTCAAGCACATGGGGCTAAAGGTGTTACTGATCTTTGAAGGCCGGGATGCCGCCGGTAAGGGCGGTGCAATCAAGCGCATCACGCAGAGCTTAAGTCCCAGGGTCTGTCCGGTGGTAGCGCTGCCGGCGCCAACCGAACGCGAGAAGACCCAATGGTATTTTCAGCGCTATGTTCAACACCTGCCCGCCGCGGGTGAAATGGTGATCTTTGATCGCAGTTGGTACAACCGTGCCGGTGTGGAACGTGTGATGGGTTTTTGTACCGATGATGAATACCGCGAATTTCTGCGAACGTGCCCCGAGTTCGAGCGCATGTTGGTGCGCTCTGGCATCATCCTCATCAAGTACTGGTTTTCTGTGAGTGATGAAGAGCAGGAACGGCGGTTCCAGGGCCGCATTTACCACCCCACAAAGCACTGGAAACTGAGCCCCATGGATTTGCAATCCCGATCCAAATGGTGGGAGTACTCCAAGGCAAAGGATGAGATGTTTGCCCACACGGATATCAAGCAGGCACCCTGGTATGTGGTCAACGGTGACGTCAAGAAACAGGCACGACTGAATGTTATCCACCATCTTCTGGGCATGATCGATTATGAGGATTTATCACCTACCCCGGTTGAGTTGCCGCCCCGCCAGGGGCACAGTGGGTATGTGCGTCCACCGATGTCGGACCAGTCGTTTGTTCCGGAGGTCTTCTAACGCTCGGTAAATAATGCCCGGTAGACTGCTGAGCGGGGGCATGGTCTGCTATACTGCGCCGCTTTTTAGGCCACGGCAGCCGATTCATGACCGAGAAACTCCGCAATATTGCCATCATCGCACATGTTGATCATGGTAAGACGACACTCGTAGACCAACTGCTGAGTCAGTCCGGGACGCTGGATGCGCGTGCCGGGGCGCCTGACCGGGTCATGGATTCCAACGATCTGGAACGCGAGCGTGGCATAACCATCCTGTCTAAAAACACGGCCATAACCTGGCAGGATTACCGTATCAACATCGTCGACACCCCCGGCCATGCAGATTTTGGCGGTGAGGTAGAGCGCATCCTGTCGATGGTGGATTCCGTGTTATTACTGGTCGATGCCGTTGAAGGCCCAATGCCGCAAACGCGGTTTGTCACTCAAAAGGCCTTTGCGCAGGGTTTGAATCCAATCGTCGTCATTAACAAGATAGATCGTGAGGGCGCACGACCAGAATGGGTGCTGGACCAGACCTTTGATTTGTTTGATCAGCTCGGTGCGACCGATGAGCAGCTTGATTTTCCGGTGATCTATGCGTCTGCAACGAAGGGTTATGCCGGGCCTGATGCCAATGCCCGGCAAGGTGACATGACGCCCCTGTTTAAGACCATCATTGAAAAGTGCCCGGCTCCAAAAGTAAACCTGGATGGCCCGTTTCAAATGCAGATTTCCTCTCTGGATTATTCCAGCTATGTCGGCGCCATCGGTATTGGCAAAATTACCCGCGGCAGGCTGAAACCGAATACGCAAGTAACGGTGTTATCAAAAGACAATACCCAGCGAGATGGCCGCGTTTTGCAGGTATTTAACCTGTTGGGATTGCAGCGCATTGAAATCGATGAAGCCAGAGCCGGTGATATCGTGGCAATAGTCGGTATT
>BTQO01000011.1:0-16360 GCA_036985915.1 Gammaproteobacteria bacterium
ATAAGTACTCAACAATAACGAGAAAGGCGGCACCCTGGCCGCAATATGCTTGCCGCTACATCGGCCAAATGTAAACTGACAAGGTATGAGCGACAAGGCAAACATCCTATTTGTTGATGACGACCCGCAAGCCGGAGAACTGTTTGTGCGCTTTACACATGGTCGAGACTTTTACACCAACGTTTATCACAGCTCAACCGATGCACTGGAACATTTCCTGGAACATGGTGCTGATCTTGTCATCAGCGACCTGTCCATGCCTGATATGGATGGGCTTGAATTGCTGCGCGCCATAAAGGACGAGTCACCGGATACCGCGTTCATCATCATCACCGGTTATTCAACGGTTGATAATGCAATCGAGGCATTGCGTCTGGGTGCTACAGACTTCATCAAGAAACCCTATGACCTGGAGGAGCTTGCTCTGCTGGCCGAGCGGACCCTGGAATACCAGCGACTAAAGCGTGAAAACCGCCTGTTACGCAGACAGGTAAAAGAACAGGACATCAGTATGGGCATGGTGGGTCATTCACCATTACTCAAGGAAGTACAACACATTATTGAGAAGGTCTCGGATGTACGTTGTAACATCATCATCGAAGGCGAATCAGGTACCGGCAAGGAACTGGTGGCACGCGCCATTCACCACCAAAGCCAGGATTCTGATCAACCCTTCGTGGTCATCGATTGCGGCGCCTTGAATGAAATGCTGCTGGAAAGTGAATTATTCGGCCACGAAAAAGGTGCGTTCACCGGGGCCAACCACAGCAAAGAAGGCCTGTTGGCGCTCGCTTCCGGCGGCACGGTTTTTCTCGATGAGATCAGCAATATCTCGGATGCAATGCAAGCCAAGCTGCTGCGCGTGATAGAGGAGCAGACCCTGACACCGGTCGGCGGCGTTAAACCCATATCCATTGATGTTCAATTCATCGCTGCGACCAACCGCAGCCTGGAAACCATGATCACAACCGGTGAGTTTCGTGAAGACCTGTATCATCGGCTCAATGTGGTGCGCATCCAGATGCCGCCGTTGCGTGCGCGGCCAGAAGACATCCCGCTGCTGGCCCAGCATTTTCTTGAGGCATTTGCGCAGCAATACCACCGGCCTGTAGGCCGTTTTGATGGCACCTCCATGGAACGGCTCACTGAGTACACCTGGCCAGGCAATATCCGCGAGCTGAAAAACCTGGTTGAACGGCTGGTGGCCCTGGCTGACAGCGACATACTGGTGGTTGAATCATTGGGCGAACCATTGGTCCCGCATCGCGGGCATGCATCACCCACCACTGAACTGGTCACCGGTCAACCAACGCTTGAGGACCTGGAGCGTCGATATATTCTTCAAACACTGCAAGAGCAAAACGGCAACAAGGAAAAAACGGCCCGTGTATTGGGCATCAATAAATCCACCCTGTGGCGTCGTTTGCAGCGCTATGATCAGTAGACTGCAGATTGCATAGTGCACACTGCAACAAACCATTGCAGTGTGCACTGAATCAGACCGGTCGATAACAGCGTATCAAAACCGGCTAATTTTCGTACAATCTCAATAAAAACAAATAGTTATTGTTCTCCGTTCTCACCATGTGTGGACACTCCGCCCCTGGCACGTCTCTTGCTCTTGGAATTTAGGTGAACACTTTTTTCCATCACTGCGAGGAGCAAACCCAATGAAACGCAGAACCTTTATGAAAGGTGCCATGACTGCCGGTACGGTAGGTATCGCACTGAGCGCTGGCCTGTTAACACCTAGCGCTGTTCTGGCCGCATGGCCAAAAAGTGCTTTTGACGCCAAGAGTGTCAAGGACGCCCTGGGTGACCTGGGCATGAGCAAGGGCACCAAGAGTAGCAATATTAAGATCAAGGCCCCTGATATTGCTGAAAATGGCGCCGTGGTCCCGGTGACCGTTACCGCCAAAATGTCCGGTGTGGAATCCATTGCCCTGCTGGTTGTGAAGAATCCATCTCCACTGACCTCAAGCTATGTCATGGGCCCGAATACATTAGGCAAGATTTCCACCCGTATCAAGATGGGTAAAACCTCCGCTGTTATGGCTGTCGTCAAGGCCGGCGGCAAGACCTACACTACATCTAAAGATGTCAAGGTCACCATCGGTGGTTGCGGCGGTTAATCGCACTAACCTACATCACATCCATAGCTTACAGAGGAAACCAACATGGCTTCTATTAAGATTCGCGCAAAACTGCGTGGTGGCAAGGTGCAGGTCAAGACCTTGATGGCCCACCCGATGGAGACCGGTAACCGCAAAAACAAAAAGACCGGTAAAAAGTATCCTGCTCATTACATTCAGGAAGTGACTGCAGAACACAATGGTAATAATGTGCTGACCGCAAACTGGGGTCCAGCCATCTCCAAGAACCCCTACCTTGCCTTCGACTTCAAAGGCGGCAAGAAAGGTGACACGATCAAGATCAGCTGGGCTGACAACAAGGGTAAAAAAGATTCACGCGAGGCTAAAATCAGGTAACCTGAACCCTTGTTAACTGGTCGTCGAACGGCGTGGCATTTGCCACGCCGTTTTTTTATCGGGCTTTGGGTTTTTATTTGCCGCCAACGATGACAGAACTCGCTACGCTGGAAATTGAAAGCGCTGCCAACCCGGATGCATGCGTTATCTGGTTGCATGGTCTTGGCGCAGATGCACATGACTTTGAAGGTATGGTTCTAAAACTAAAACCTTACCTTGAGTCGAGCATACGATACGTTTTCCCGAATGCGCCATTCATGGCTGTCACCATTAATAATGGTTTTGTCATGCGCGCATGGTTCGATGTGATCGGACTTGAAGCGAACTCCGAAACCGACGAAACCGGTATTCGCGAGTCTGCCAACATATTGACCGGCCTTATCAAACGCGAAGAAGAGCGCGGAATTGATGCTTCACGAATTGTTTTGGCAGGCTTTTCGCAAGGCGGCGTCATTGCCTTGCATACGGGATTACGTTATCCAAAAAAACTGGCCGGGATCATGGCGCTATCAACCTGGTTGCCCCTTTCTGAAACATTAACGGCAGAGGCAAGTAAAGCCAACCAGCAAACACATATCTTTATGGCGCATGGTGACAATGATCCAGTCGTTGATATACGGCTGGCAAAACAAACACGAGACCTGCTTGATTCCAAAGACTATGCCATTGCCTGGCATACGTACACGATGGAGCACTCGGTTGGCACCGAAGAAGTTAAAGATATCGGCAACTGGTTGTCTGACGTCCTCGGCTAAACCGTTACCGGCGTGGATACTCGCCGGCGCGCCTGGCATCACCTCTGACCTGTTTTGCCGGATAGCGCTGCTCATTCGTTTCGATCTTGCGCCAACAAGCCTCCAACAAATCGATATCGAGCTTATCGGCGGTTCGAATCAGGTAGATCAGAATATCGGCCAGTTCTTCTGCCACGGCAGTTCGTTTATCAGGGGATAAGGCCCGGCTTTCGGGCTCACTGAGCCATTGAAAATGTTCGACCAGTTCGGCTGCTTCGGCAATCAGTGCCATCGCCAGGTTTTTCGGTGAATGAAACTGATCCCAATCCCGCTCGGCTGCAAACTCGGCCAGGCGCACACGCAATGACTCCAGCGAGTCCTGGGTTAATGCATTCACACGCCCAACCGCTTTTTGGCGCGCGCCACCGCAGCACGAACCTGTTCAGGTGCTGTGCCACCCGGGTGATTCCTGGACGCGATCGAGCCATCCAGTGTCAGCACCGAGTACACATCATCTTCAATCGCGTCAGAGAATTCACGCAACGCAGCCAGATTCATATCAGCCAAATCGCAACCCTGTTCGATAGCTTTGTGTACCGCCCTGCCTACGATCCCGTGCGCATCACGAAACGGCACACCTTTTCGTGCCAGATAGTCAGCCAGGTCCGTCGCCGTTGAAAACCCGGCACTGGCAACCGCCCGCATACGGTCACGTTGCGGTTCGATACCGGGCACCAGCCCGGCCATAGCCTCAAGACAGGCGCTTACCGTATCCACGGTATCGAATAATGGTTCCTTGTCTTCCTGGTTATCGCGGTTATAGGCCAGCGGCTGCGCCTTCATCAGCGTCAACAACGAAACCAGTGCACCATAGACCCGGCCGCTCTTGCCGCGAATCAACTCGGGTACGTCCGGATTTTTTTTCTGCGGCATGATCGATGAGCCGGTACAAAAACGATCCGGAAGTTCAATGAATCCAAACAGCGGAGATACCCAGAGCACCAGTTCCTCCGCCATGCGTGACAAGTGTTGCATGAGTTGTGCCGCGCAAGAGATGAATTCGATAACAAAGTCACGATCACTGACTGCATCAAGCGAATTCTCGCACACCCCCTCGAAATTCAACTGTTTTGCAACAAAATCGCGATCGATCGGAAAACTCGTGCCTGCCAACGCAGCACTTCCCAAAGGTAACCGGTTAACCCGTTTGCGGCAGTCAACCAACCGTTCGTGATCACGCACCAGCATCTCAAACCATGCCAGTAAATGATGGCCGAAGGTCACAGGCTGTGCGGCCTGCAAATGTGTAAACCCGGGCATGATGGTACCTGCTTCTTTATCTGCCTGATCCAGTAACGTTGATTGCAGACACTTGATCAGCGACTGCACGCTGTCAATCTGTTCACGCACATACAGCCTCAAATCCGTTGCAACCTGATCATTACGGGAACGACCGGTATGCAGTTTCTTGCCTACATCACCAACACGGTCAGTCAGCCGTGCCTCGATATTCATATGAACATCTTCCAGTTCCGATAACCAGGCAAAATCGCCCCGCTCGATATCAAGCCTGATTTCTTCCAGACCTTCCACCAGTGTGCCGGTCTCATCGGGCGTAAGTACACCAACATGCGCGAGCATGCGTGCGTGCGCGATTGAGCCCTCGATATCGTGACGATACAGGCGCCGGTCAAAATGCACCGATGCGGAAAAGGACTCGACAAAATCGTCGGTCGCTTCTGTAAACCGTCCTGCCCAGGGTTTGTCTATTTTCTGTTGCTCGTCCATTGTCGCTCTTGATCCCAACGCCGGTTATCCGACTCTAACGATTCAGCCTGAATGCACTGTGCCACTAAGGAACTATCCTGTATCTTAGCATTAGCGATGATCATTGCCTTAGAAACAGCTACATGCCAGATCATATAACCAGACTCAACCAGCACGATACAGCTAGCGGCTTTTTACCGATCTTCTGCTCATTGCCAATGCTGTTCTTTACCGTGATCTTTGCGGTGCTGCTGGCCATCATTATCGTGCTTATCCCCGGCTCCCCGCTCACCAGGGGCTGGGAGGGCCTGGGATTGGCCGCCTTGTTCCTTGAATGGCTGGCCCTGTGCAGCCTGGCTGTACTGTGTGCCGCAAGTAAATTCCTGTCCCGGCTCACAAGCGCGGTCGCGGCATTCGTGTCCTGGCTGCTGGTACTGGTCGTGATCCTGGTTTTGAGCGAGACAGCATTTCAGATTGTTCAGCACTTCAATATCATCCCCGAGCTTGATAAACGCGCACATGGCAGTTTTTTACTCCGTACATTTGCGATCGGCGCCATTGTCAGCGGCATGACATTGAGATATCTCTACATACAACAACAATGGCGTGAAAAAATCAGTATTGAGGCACAGTCACGTATTCAGGCGTTACAAGCGCGCATGCGGCCACATTTTCTGTTCAACGCCATGAACACTATCGCGGCACTGACGCGAAATAATCCCGGCAAGGCCGAAGAGGCGATTGAAAATCTTTCCGGGATGTTCCGTGCCTCTTTGCGAGACGATGGCCCACTCACCACACTCAACCATGAGTTGGAGCTTGTTAAACAGTATCTGGCCCTTGAGAGACACAGGCTGGGCGATCGATTGAAGACACACTGGCAGGTCGAGGTGGGTTCGGAGGACATGCCGCTGCCGCCGCTGACATTGCAGCCACTGGTGGAAAATGCCATCTACCACGGCATAGAAACACTGCCCGAAGGCGGTGTGATTGAAATCACGGCCAGATGCGACAATGAC
This sequence comes from Gammaproteobacteria bacterium, assembly GCA_036985915.1. Lineage (GTDB taxonomy): Bacteria > Pseudomonadota > Gammaproteobacteria > JAJDYQ01 > JAJDYQ01 > BTQO01. Next base: position 6,010 of record BTQO01000011.1, read on the forward strand.
ACCCTGTCGATTACCATCCGCAACCCCTTACCCAGCGAGGGCGACATCACCCAGCGGCAGGGCAATCGAATGGCGCTCGCCAATACCCGTGAACGACTCGCATTGGCCTTTGGCAAGTCAGCAGCACTGACTGAGCAGCAAAACACCACCCACTATCAAGTACAGCTGGTACTACCGGTAAAATCATGAAGCTCCTGGTTGTCGATGATGAGGTTCTGGCGCGTCAACGCCTGGTCAGCATGATTCATGAACTCGGTGGTTATGACATTGTTGGTGAAGCAGGCGACGGTAAATCTGCATTGCTGCTGGTTGACCAGGCTCAGCCGGATGTGGTCCTGCTGGATATCCGCATGCCCGGCATGGACGGCCTGGAAACCGCCCGGCACATCAGTCGCCTCGATACGCCACCGGCGATTATCTTCACCACCGCGTATGACGAACATGCCCTGGAGGCGTTCTCAACCCATGCGGTTGATTATCTCCTCAAGCCTTTTCGTCGCGAACAACTGGCTGATGCGCTAACAGCTGCACAACGATTGACCCGTGCACAAGCAGATCAAATAAGCAGCAATGTCGGTACCAAACGGCGCACGAATATCTGTGCCCGCGTACGCGGTAGCTTACGCCTGATACCGGTTTCCGATATTCGCTACTTCAAGGCAGATCAAAAATACGTCACGGTTCGCTACCCGGGTGGCGAGGTATTGATCGAGGAACCGATCAAGTCACTGGAAGAAGAATTCGTTGACCAGTTTATCCGGGTCCACCGGAATGCACTCGTATCCACCGTTCATTTGAATGGCCTGGAAAAGAATGATCAGGGTCAATTGGTCGTTCACCTGCAGGGTATTGATGATTCTATTGAGATCAGCCGCCGCCATCTGGCCGAAGTTCGACGACACTTCAAACAGTCATAAGCGGGCATTCGCCCCGCTGGCTATCGGCCGAAAAATAGACCCCTTGCTACTTCCCCATGGCTTGTGAATAATCCGCGCGCAATGAGTGCAACAAACCCCATAGTACGCATCGCAACCCGAAACAGCCCGCTGGCCCTGTGGCAGGCACGGCATGTTTCCAAACAACTGCAATCCGTACATGCGGGCCTGAACATCGAGCTGGTTCCGATAACCACAAGCGGTGACAAACTGCTCGATAGTCCGCTTACCAAAGTGGGCGGCAAGGGTCTGTTCGTCAAGGAACTTGAACAGGGGTTGCTCAATCACGATGCGGACATCGCTGTGCATTCAATGAAAGATGTCCCGGCTGAATTTCCCCGCACCCTTGGTCTGGCCGTTATCCTGGCACGGGAAGACCCGCGCGATGCACTGGTTTCCAACGCCTACCAAGGCCTGAATGATCTTCCCAGTGGCGCGCGCATCGGCACCTCCAGCCTGCGCAGGCACGCCCAACTGGCGGCAATCAGACCGGATCTTGAGATATCCATGCTACGCGGCAACGTTCAAACCCGCCTGAAAAGGCTCGATGAGGGTAGCCATGACGCAATACTCCTCGCCAGTGCCGGTCTGAAACGGTTGGGGCTTAAGGAGCGAATAAGCGAGGTGCTGGAACCTGAAGTAAGCTTGCCGGCCATCGGCCAGGGTGCGATCGGAGTGGAGTGCCGCCTGGATGACAATCCAACCCGCGCATTACTCGAAACACTTGACCATGCGGAAACTGCACTCTGTGTAAAAGCAGAGCGCGCCATGGGCGCCCTGCTCATGGGCGGTTGCCAGGTGCCCATAGCCGGCTATGCAGTACTTGAAGAAAACGATATATATCTGCGCGGCCTGGTCGGCCGACCGGACGGCAGCGAAGTGATCTTTGGTGAAATCCGTGGCGGCCAGCAAGAGGCGGTGCAACTGGGCCGGCAGCTGGCGCAGGACTTACTTAAACGCGGTGCCAAAAGTATTTTGGATGACATACTGAAGGAACAGACAGGTCATGAGTAGCCAGAACAATCCCACGGCGCCCGATCATCATGCACATGCACTGGCAGGCATTCACGTGCTCGTCACGCGACCGGTTCATCAGGCCGGCAAGATGTGTGCGCTCTTGTCCAACCGTGGTGCAAATACAATTCAATGCCCGACACTGGAGATTTCAAATCCAGTCGATACCGTCAAGGTTAAGAAACTACTTGAACGACTGGACGATTTCGACACCATTATTTTCATCAGCACCAATGCCGTACATAAGTGCATGGAGCATCTGAATGCGCTTGAATTCAAGCTCCCAAATCACATAACCCTTGCAGCCATCGGCCAAAGTACGGCCATGGCATTACAACACTATGAGCTGGAACCCGATCTGGTGCCGCCCAGTCCGTACACCACAGAGGCGTTTTTGCGCATGGAAGATGTCGAGGACATGGATGGCGCGCAAGTATTGATTGTCAGGGGAGAGGGTGGCCGCGAAACACTGGCCAAAGGTCTAAGCGCGCGGGGTGCCGATGTTGAATATGCAGAAGTCTACCGGCGCAGTATTCCCCAGACTGACAATGATGCCATTAAGCGCTTTCGCGCCAGTAAAGGTCTTCATATCGTATCCATTACCAGCGAAGAGTCATTAATAAATCTTCAGGCCATGGTCAAACCAGCAGACATCATGTGGCTTAAAAAACAACCCCTGCTGTTTGGCAGTCGCCGTGTTGCCGAGTTTGCAGTGCATGCGGGATTCAGCGGCGGGATAATACTGGCAAATAATCCAACCGATGATGCCATGGTACGGGCATTGTTGGCCTGGCATAAACCACAGGCAGCATCGGCCTGATTGTGACCCTCAACACCAACTGCTACAGCGCAAATTCGAAGGAATCAAAATACAGACGGTCAGGATCAAGCCCATGGCTGATAAATGATTCGCGCGCAGCCTCAACCATCGGGGGTGGCCCGCTCATGTAGACATCAAATCCGTTCAGCGCCGGATAATGACTTAACACCGCATCATGCACCCAGCCGGTATCGCCCTGCCAATGATCGGCTTCCAAGGGCTCTGATAATACCGCGGTATAACTGAACAGAGCTGCGTGATCATGCATCCAGCTTTTAACTAAATCATGCAGGTACAGATCAACACGCTTGCGGGCACCCCAAAAAAGGTAGATTGGGCGATCACAGCCAGTATGCATTGCATGTTCGATCATTCCCTTCAGCGGACCAAAACCTGTGCCGCCAGCCATCATAATGATTGGGGCATTTGAGTCTTCGCGTAAAAAGAAATTGCCCAATGGCGCTTCGATGCGCAACAGCGCCTTTTCTTTCATATGCTCGAACACGTGCCCCGTAAAATGGCCGCCGGGAACATGCCGGATATGCAACTCAATAAATTCGTCATCATGCGGTGGATTGGCGATGGAGAAACTGCGCCGCCGGCCGTCCTTCAACAACACATCGATGTATTGTCCCGCCAGATACATCAAGCGCTGACCAGCGGGTAATTTCAGGTACAACCGCATCACATCGGGCGCCAAACGCTCCATTTTCGCAACCCGTACCGGCATGATTCGGGGTTGAATACCACCCACACCGGCAATTTCGCGCACCTGGACCTCCAGATCGCCCATCGCCAGACCCTGGCACAGCAAGACCTGCCCGCGCGACTGGTCCTCATCGCTCAATGCGGGGGGCCGTTCGCCCGCGTAACGGACCTCGCCTGAAAGCAGGGTTGCCTTGCAAGACCCGCAACGGCCATTCCGGCAACTGTAGGGCAGATGCAGGCCGTGATGAATCGCCGCATCGAGCAAATGCTCATCGACACCCACCTCAAAGGTACTGCCGCTGGGTTTGATGGTGACCTTGTATGTCATAGAGAAAGCGTATCGAATCTGGCGAGATCATGGCGGATGATATCAACGTGGACAATCCCGGCATCAAAGCGGGACCAGATAAACAACATGATTTAAGACTGTCAGGCCTGACTGCGTTTCGAGGCCAACCACTTGATCAGCGGTTGCCATTGTTCCCGGTCAATCGCTGTTGCATAGGGCGCCATTTCAAAAATGCCCAGGCCACGCTCCGCGGCACGAATATAGTTCATGCTGTCGCGCAGCGCCGCTAAATACGGCACGCCCCGAAAATGATCCAAAAACTCATCCAACTCCCAGAAAATATTGGTTACTTCGCGTCCACGATTGGCCACCAGACCGATCTTGCCGTGCTTGCGCGAGATGACGCCAGTATCCTTAATCTCCTTGATAAAGTCGGCAGCGGCGCGCATATCGATCGGAGAAGGATTGACCGGAATGATAAAGGTGTGTGCCCGGCGCACCAACTGGTTCAGAGGCGTACCGTGCGTCGCAGCCGGGGCATCCATGATGATGACATCGGACCCTCGCCCGGGCCTGAGTGTTTCTGCAAACGCCGCGACACCCTTGATGGGGGGTCGACCCGCAGACCGGGCTTTGAGCCAAGCCATGCTGGAACCTTGCTGATCGAAATCGGCCAGCACGACTTTTTTGCCCCTGCTCGCATAGTACGAGGCCAGGTTGGTCGCAATGGTGGTTTTCCCCGATCCGCCCTTGGCGTTAATGACCATGATGGTACGCATTATTGTTTCTCGCTGTTGCCGATGGATGACCCTATCAAGGCTAGCAAAGCCCATCAAGCCATGCCAGCGTTACAGCAAAAAACACTTTAAGGAAACTTAAGAATAATTCCATCCTGGAATTATCAGCGCACGAAAAACGAAAACAAGTTTCCGTTTTCCTCACAAAATCAATCCCCTGCGGGGATCGATTTTGGCGGTACCTCCTTCGGCTTTAGCCTCCTGCGTCGCTCTATCTCCTCCATCCATGGAGTCGTGTACCGCGGAAACTCTGAAAAAATCAGAGTTTCCCTGACTCCACGATCTACATGTGCACCTAACAGCTTGGCTTGCGGTTCACTATTGCCAAGATCACGATCAGGGCTAGGGGTAATGATCAGCCAAACCCGTTCGATGCCCAGCGATGCCGGGGTCTTGTCCGGAAGGTTGGCCGCCACGGCATAATCACGTCCAGTGCGACCAGGCATCATTCGTTGGCTGGACAGCAGGCCAGCGGCCACCTAAGGCCGGCCGGCAGATGGTCTGATACATTGACCGTGACCGGCAGAAAGACCGCTAAAAACCAGGATGCCTTTCATTGTCAGTCATTATATTTTTGAAACCGATTAACGCTTTACGCCGGATGAATCCTTGCGCCATGCCGGCAGCTGGACCCTGGCGGCCATCAGTTCCAGCTGGTGTTTTTTCTGGTTGCGGCCATTGCGCGTGATGACCTCATACAACAACGCTGCATGATCACCAACCTTAAGCGCATGCGCGTATTCCACGGTTCGGTAATCGTGCAAAGTGGGACCGAAGTTGCTTTTAAACACCACATCGCCCGGAAAACTGCGGCGCACCTTGACCTGGATGGGCTTGCCGGAATTGTTCCGGATACGCTGCGCATACAGCACATGCTCATTCCAGCCACCAACCGTTGAATTAAGTTCCAACCTGAGGGCCGCATCACCAATACGATGGTACACAGACCCGCCGTTGACGCGCATCCAGATATCATCACGCCAAACCTTGAGTTTTGTGAGCTCAAATACCACGCGCGGGTCTGTGCCCAGGTTCAACTCGATGTCATCTCCAATCGGCACATACTGAATGTCCCGGGATACAATCAGACTTAACCCACCGACACTATTTTCACGTAACACCTGGACACGGCCATTCGGCAACGGGGACTCGCCCAAATTCGAAGGCTGGTCATTTTTCAGTAAATAAAAACGCACCAGCTGGTCACCATACTGTGTTGGCCGGTATCGGTATTCCACCGACATCGGCACATCACGGCCCTCAAAACTGCGTAACCGCTTGGACCATCCCGTCGGGATGGTTTCACGACCCTCTATGGTATATATAAAGTATTCGCTTAGACCCTGCTTGATGATTTGCTTGGGGCTTGATGCAGTCGCTGGCATTGCCCGATCCATCGAGGCTGCTTCCATCATCATGCGCGCAGCACGTTTTTTAAATTCATTACGCACTTCGGATTTAAGCTTGCCCACCTGGTTCATCTGGATACGCGCCAATTGTGCAATCTTCTCAACCAGATTAATGGTGCCTACGACGAGCCGAACTTCTGCATCCTCATAGTCCTCACCTGACTTGTTGCGGATGCGCACAAAGCCATTTAAGTGCATCGCGTCTTCCGCCTGATTTGATATCGCTGTGTAATCAGCTGACCAGGTAAGCCCGGATGTGAAATAACTGATCTCAACCCTGGCAACACCGGCACGCTCGGCCTCGACATTCCAGTACAACATCTGTTGCTTGTCATGGGGATATGTCGTATCCAGTAACTCCAGCCAGTTACCACTATCGGGAAAACGTAATGCAACGGAAGTAGGATCGATCAGTGTATTGGCCCAGGAAAATTGCAACGGGTTCATGCCACGCTTGAAGCTTACCAAGCGAGTCTCGCGAACAAGGGTGATATCTTCAGAGTTGTAAATCGTGAGTTGCACACCTTCACGCGGTGGCACGGTCGAAAGGTCTATATTATTCGCCAGCAACGTTGCCGGTAACCAGCACATCAGGCCTATCAGTACACTTTTTACATTCATGACAATCACCATTCGTTATTGAGTTGCAGGTGCAGACGACGAATTTGTTTATGTGCCGCGCCACTTTTGGACCGTGCCGGCAAATCAACCTTGAATACCAGCTTGTCGAGCGTGGTCTTATCGCTATCCGGTCCGTCCTTGAATGACGTCTTGCTGCCAATACGCCATTCAACCTCGCGTTCGGAACGCCTACGCAATTGATCACGAACCTGTCGTGGGTGTTCAATGACAGTCAGCGTAACCGGTATATCTTTAAAGTTTTCAATCTCATATTTGATAACCACATCATGGCTATATAGCATCCCGCTTAAACGTTTCTGCTTGTTCTGTTCTATGGTTCGTTTGACCACAATATCTTTTGCAACGCCCACAAAAAGCGCCATTTCTTCATCCAGGGGTGTGGTTGCACCCCAGTCTTCACCCAGAAATACACGTCCGCCATTACCATCCTCCTGGAAGATGCGAACCTTGCCGCGTGGTATGGCAGCACGCCCAAGGCCATGCCTGGTATCGTTTTTCAATACATAATGCATGGGTACCAGTAATTTTTGTTCGGCCTTGATTAACCAACCATGCTTGACCGGATCGACCGTATAGGTTTTGTTGACGGGTATGTTCTGGTATTTATCAATCAATACTCTGCGTGTTTGATTGATACCCACGGATTTTAACAACTGCTTGCCGAAGCCTGGCCAGATCCAGCTGTCACCAAACACTTCGTTGGCACCGTTTCTAATATTCAGATACTGCATCAGTGTTAATGACTTTTCCCGGTGACTGGTTATTAATTGGTAATCGTAGTGACGCGTCAGCGCAGCAATCACATAACTGATACGAACACGTGCAGTCGTTGCAATGCCTGATGACACATTCCACACCAGTGCGCGCTCGCCCGGCGGATAACTGACAGAAAGCACATTAACCTCGGCACGAGAATCACCCTTTAGTATCCTGAATACGATGCTTTGTGGATCTATACGCGTATTGGCCCAGGAAAAATCCACCTGGTTTAAACCCGCAGACAAGGGCACGGTGCGTTCTTCCTCGACCAGTGTCTGATCCGGATGATCCAGCTGAATCTCAACTCGATCACGAACAGGTAATGTAATCAGCTTGATACGAGCCTCGGCGGTCTGATAGCTCATGTACAGCAACAGCCCGAACAGGTAAAACGGTAATCGCTTGCACATCTCGCGTCTCCAGGACATGGGTTACAGTCCTGTAAACGCAATTAACCCAAGCGGGGGTTAATCTGTTTGTTTGATGGCAGGTTGAGAGAGGGCCTCGATACGCGCTTGCCTCAGACGTTCCTTGATAGACGCCCCGGAAGATGACTCATTGGCAATGCTGGCAGCATCTACACTATTAGCTTTCTTAAGTGCATCACGCATCATCTGTGCTTGCAGATAGGGTTCGCGTTCCAATCCTTCGCGGCCTCGTGCATCCGCCTCGCAGACGATCAGGAATTGCTCAAATCGGTCTGGCCGGCGGAAGGCATCGGCACCTTCCAGCGCATCCAGAAGTGTTGATGGCTTTAACTCGCGCACCTTATGGACATGACTGTGCCAACGGGCGGTTACCACGGCCAGTTCACGATACTCGCGTGGCGCCTTGTAGCGGTCACACAAGGCGTTAATCAACTCAACACTGCGTGCCTCGTGGCCATGATGACGCGGCAGGATATTTGTTGGGGTTGTTCCTTTGCCCAGGTCATGCACCAGTGCTGCGAACCGGATCACAGGATCGGTGGTAAGCAATGCCGCCTGTTCCAGCACCATAAGCGTATGAATACCGCAATCGATCTCGGGATGATAGTTCGCAGGCTGCGGTACACCATACAGTCGTTCGATTTCCGGAAACAAAACAGCCAGTGCGCCGCATGCCTTTAAAACAGAAAAAAATTCTTGCGGCGAAGGTTCGAGCAAACCCTTGCTAAGTTCAGACCAGACCCGTTCCGGCACCAGCGCATTGACCTCGCCATCGGCCACCATCTGCTGCATCAGCGCCTGCGTCTCAGGGGCCACCGTAAATCCCAAATGCACAAACCGGGCAGCGAACCGCGCCACGCGCAAAATGCGCACCGGATCTTCGACAAAGGCAGTCGACACATGTCTGAGCAAACGGCGCTCAATATCTGCCTGTCCGCCATAAGGATCAACCAGGCTGCCGTTGGCACGCCTGGCCATGGCATTGATTGTCAGATCGCGCCGTTTGAGGTCTTCTTCAAGCGTAACCGCAGGGTCGGTATGAAAAACAAATCCCCGGTAGCCCGGTGCCGTTTTACGTTCGGTGCGTGCAAGGGCATACTCGGCCTTGGATTCAGGATGCAAAAAAACCGGAAAATCGGCACCCACGGGTTTGAACCCATGCGCAATCATCTCGTTAGGTGTCGCGCCCACGACAACATAGTCTCGCTCTTTAACAGGCAAGCCCAGACACTCATCACGAACCGCACCGCCGACTAAATAGGCATCCATCATGCCTTACCTTCAGATACATCGGGAATTGTTAAGCATAATGCAACCATGCTGATGATATCCTCCTTAAAGAGGGTGTTTGGTAACGAACTGTGCACGCCGGTCCTGATTCCTTGATGATGCGTGTAGTCAGTGGTGTCTTCGTTGTCTGTCTGGTTCTGGCCGCTTATGGCTGTTCGACAATCAGCTACTATGCCCGGTCAATTAACGGTCAACTCGATGTCCTTGGCAGCCGTGTTGCCATTTCGGAGCTTCTGGCTGCACCGGATACGCCCGATCCGCTGCGGGAAAATCTCAAACGCGTACTCGACATTCGGGATTTTGCGTCCACCAAACTTGCGCTGCCTGACAATAACAGCTACCGGCTGTACGCCGACCTCAAGCGTCCCTATGCAGTATGGGCTGTATTTGCGGCACCTGAATTCTCACTCGAACTTGAACAATGGTGTTTCCTGATCGTGGGTTGTGTCAATTATCGCGGCTATTTCTCGAAAGACCGTGCAATACAATTTGCCGAACAGCTCAGTAAGGAATCGTTCGACACCTACGTGGCCGATGTACCGGCCTATTCAACCCTGGGCTGGTTCGATGACCCGATAACCAATACGGTCATCGACTGGCCGGAAGCAACATTGGCGGCCTTGATCTTTCATGAACTCGCGCACCAGACAGTCTATATCAAAGATGACTCCGGCTTTAATGAGTCATTTGCAACAGCGGTTGCGGAGATTGGGGTAGAACGCTGGCTGGCCAGCAGACCCAAGGCGCTTTCCGGCTGGCATAAACAAAAACGCAGGCGCCGGATCATCACTTCAGTGCTGCTTGATACACGCGAGCAGCTGAAAAAACTTTATGAAAGCAAACTCGGCAAAACAAACATGCGCCAGGCAAAAAAAGACGCCTTGGATGAGCTTAAACGGTCACTGGATGATCTGAGGACCAAATGGCAAATTACGGATAAAGACTGGTTCAGGCAGACACCGAATAATGCCCGGCTGGGGTCAGCCGCAACCTATCATCACTTTGTGCCAGCCTTTCATAGGCTGTTTCAACGCGAAGCACAGGACATGAAACGATTTTACGCGGCAGTAACGGCATTAGGTGATTTGCCCAGGAAAGAACGTTATCAGACTCTAAAACGTCTGATGCCTGCAAACAACCTTACCGAATAAAAACCGTACCGGTTGGATTAGCGGCGTGCCTGCATGCGCAGATCATCCAGGTGTACACGAGTGTTTTGATTAGAAAGGTAGGCGGGCACAATGGCTTCGAGTGGCTGTG
>BTQO01000012.1:0-16056 GCA_036985915.1 Gammaproteobacteria bacterium
GCCTCGCTACTGATGTCATCAAACAGGAATCCGGTCGCAGTCTGGTCGTGTGGTGTTTTAGTGGTCGTATCCACAATAGTATCAGCCAGGCCGCCAGTACGACGCGCAATAGGTATTGTTCCATAACGCATTGAATACATCTGATTTAAACCGCAGGGTTCGTAACGTGATGGCATCAAAAACATATCAGCGCCGGCCTCGATTCTATGCGCTAATCCTTCATCGTAATCGATCCGAACCGCTATTTGTTTCCGATTTGTATTCGCCGTTTTCCTGAAAGCGTCTTCCATCTGGCTGTCGCCTGTGCCCAGCAGGACAAACTGGCAACCCCTATCTATCAGTGACGGGATAAGAGGTGGTACCAGGTCAAGGCCTTTCTGTGAACTTAAGCGGCTGATGGCAGCCAGCAACGGACGTGTTTCGTCCTGCTCGAGTCCCATCTCCTGCTGCAACGCGACCTTGTTTAAATCTTTTGCCTGAAGCCGGTCGCGATCATAGTGAATGCGCAGGTTCGTGTCCGCTGCCGGGTTCCAGGTATAGACATCAATACCATTTAATATTCCGGTGAACGCCATTGATCGGGATCGAAGAACGCCATCCATACCGAACCCGAGTTCAGGTGTTTGAATTTCATTGGCGTAGGTAGGGCTAACAGTCGTGACATGGTCGCTGTGGATGATACCTGCCTTTAGAAAAGATACCTTGCCGTAAAACTCTATATGCTCTGGTGTGTATAGATCCATCGGCAGGTGCAGGGAAGGCAGGATATTGGGAGGGAAATTACCCTGGTAGCCAATATTGTGGATGGTAAAAACAGTTTTGACGGCATGCGATGCACCAAGGCGCAAGTAAACGGATGCCAGGCCGGTTTGCCAGTCATTGGCATGAAGAATTTCCGGTTGCCAGTCCATCGGAGAATGATCGCCACATAACGTAGCCGCTACCTGTGAGAGTAGTGCGAAGCGTGTATGGTTATCTTTCCAGTCATTGCCTTTCTGATCGACATAGGGTCCACCGTCACGCTTGTACAGTTTCGGATTATCGATCACATAGACCTGCGTTCCCGTTCCGGGCGATATACCGTGATACACCAGTGTCTGACCAAGAAAGCTGTGCAATACTGCAGCAGGCCTCTTGCGTTCTATGCGAAGATTTTCCATGACACTTGTATAACCGGGTAGCAGGATCCGGCAGTCATGACCAATACGGTTAAGCGCGGCTGGTAGCGCGCCGCTTACATCAGCCAGCCCACCAGTCTTGATCAGCGGTTGTGCCTCCGGCGTGACATACAGGATGCGCGTCATGGGGTCACTAAAGTCCGGGGTTTGGTTAAACGAGGCTCAGAAGTATCTTGTGAATACATACGACAATGGTTCAATCATTCTCATGAAGTATGATTAAACCGGCAAGTGGTGGCAGGGATATTTCGATACTGTAAGGCCTTTCCATGGCCGGGATTTCTTTGGCGATAAATTTATCACCGCTATTGTAATTACTGCCACCGTAATAACCTGAATCGGAATTCAGGACGACCCGGTATTTACCGGCCTGTGGCACACCTAAGCGCATGGTATTGTGTGGAACAGGTGTGAAGTTAAGCGCTATGACGCACACGGCCGTGCCGTGTCTTCTGATAAAAGTGAGAATTGAATGTTGCGCATCATTGCAATCCAGCCATTCGAATCCCTGAGATTCAAAATCATGAATGTGTAGTGCGGGCAATTCCCGATAGATGCGATTTAAATCACGTATCAAGGTCTGCATACCCCGGTGGTGTGGATAATCCAGCAAATGCCATTCAAGCGCTGATTCTGAATTCCATTCAAGACCTTGAGCAAACTCACTACCCATGAATAGTAATTTCTTTCCCGGATAGGTCCACTGATATGTAAACAATAAGCGTAAATTGGCAAAACGTTGCCATTCATCACCGGGCATTTTATCCAGCAGCGAGCGTTTTCCGTGGACAACCTCGTCGTGCGATAGCGGCAATACAAAGTTTTCAGTCCACGCATATAACATACCAAAGGATAACCGATCGTGATGCCACGATTTGTGAACAGAGTCCCTTTTCATATATTCAAGTGTGTCGTGCATCCAGCCCATGTTCCATTTCATGGAAAAGCCCAGGCCGCCGCTATCAACTGGGCGTGAAACTTGCGGCCACGCAGTAGATTCTTCGGCAATAATTACTGCGCCGGGGTGTGATGCATGCGCAACCACATTGAGTTGGCGCAGAAATGCGATGGCTTCCAGATTCTCCCGGCCGCCATAAGGGTTTGGGATCCAGTCATGCGCTTTCCGGGAATAGTCCAGATAGAGCATTGACGCCACAGCATCAACACGTAAACCATCGAGGTGCATTTCTTCCAGCCAGAAAAGCGCGTTCGATAACAGAAAGTTCTTAACTTCATTGCGGCCATAATTGAAGATGAGCGTACCCCAATCCGGATGTTCCCCGCGCCGCGGGTCTTCATGTTCATAAAGTGTTGAGCCGTCGAATCGTGCCAGTGCGAAGTCATCTTTTGGGAAATGCGCCGGTGTCCAGTCCAGGAGAACGCCAATACCTTGCTGGTGCAGGTAATCAACGAAATATTTGAAATCATCCGGGGTGCCGAAGCGACTGGTAGGCGCAAAGTACCCCGTGGTCTGGTAGCCCCAGGATGCATCGAACGGGTGCTCCATGATGGGCAATAATTCAATATGGGTAAAGCCGAGGTCCTGGACATACGTGGCCAGTTCATGGGCCAGCGTCCGGTAGTCACAAAACTCGCCATCAGCCCCATGGCGCCATGAGCCCAGGTGAATCTCATAAACCGACAATGGTTGATGCAACCAGTCGCTATCAGCGCGTGCCTCAAGCCAGGCCTTATCGTCCCATGTGTAGGGTTTGCTTGCTGGGATGCGCGAGGCAGTGGCTGGCCGCAACTCGCACCATTGTGCGTATGGGTCGCTTTTCAGTCGTAACACACCTGTGTCACGTTGACGAATCTCGAATTTGTAGTGGCTGCCGGGCATAGGCCCCGGGATGAATAGTTCCCAGAGTCCACTGGCCCCTCTTGTACACATCGGGTGGCAACGGCCGTCCCAGCGATTAAAATTACCCACGACACTCACGCGCTCGGCATTGGGCGCCCAGGTTGCAAATAGCACGCCATCGATGCCATCGACCTGGCGGTGATTGGCGCCCAAAAAGCGCCAGGCATGCCAATGATTGCCTTCGCCGAATAAATGGAGGTCGTAGTCAGAAATCTGCTGATCGAAACTGTATGGATCGTAGCCGGAATGTGCCTGACCGTCATGATCGACCCAGTCAAGCAGATAATGTCGGGGTATTGATTTAGCCGGGCCTGCCCATTCAAAAATACCTGCATCATTGGTCGGCTCAAGATCAGGGCCACCATCGCCGATACACGCCCCGCGGGCATAGGGCAGGTAGGCGCGAACCAGCGCTTTTTTGCCTTTGGTGTGTCGTCCGAGGACCGAAAACGGATCATGGTGGCGTGCTTCGATAATTCGTTGTAGCCCGTCACCCGGTTGCCTGGGTGTCTTTCCTGGTTTTTGCCTGGGTGCCATATTCCGTTGTCTCTGGAGTGTCTTGTGTGGATGTGCCATCCGCTACTGGATGGTATGCTAACTAGGCCTAATGTTTAGCTTCAATCTGTTAATTTTTTTTAAGTCCTCATTAAGGATTTTATGTTCCAGGTAAAGGATCCCCGTTTTGTCAGCCGCCTGACACGTCAGACGCTGGCGCTTATTTTAGCCGGTGGTCAGGGTACGCGGCTAAAAGGATTAACCAACTGGCGGGCAAAACCTGCTGTGCCATTTGGCGGCAAGTTTCGCATTATTGATTTTCCCTTGTCGAACTGCATCAACTCAGGTATACGCCGTATTGCAGTGATGACGCAATACAAGTCACATTCGCTGATTCAGCACATCGTGAAGGGTTGGTCTTTTCTTCGTGGCGAATTTGGTGAGTTCGTTGACCTGATACCCGCCCAACAGCGGCTTGGGACAACCTGGTATGCCGGTACCGCAGATGCGGTTTACCAGAATATCGACATCCTGCGCAGCTATGATCCGAGTTATATCCTGGTGCTGGCAGGCGATCATATCTACAAGATGGATTATGGTGCAATGTTGGCGCAGCATGTTGAAAATGGCGCCGATATGACGGTTGCCTGTCTGGAGGTACCCTTGGAGCGCGCCAGTGAGTTTGGTGTCATGTCGGTCAACAGTGAACATCGCATCATTGGTTTTCAGGAGAAACCCAAGCAACCCGAACCCGTACCGGGCAAGGGAGGCGTTGCGCTCGCATCCATGGGGATATACATTTTCAATGCAGGTTTTCTATATGAGCAGCTAATTAAGGATGCCGATATGCCGCGCTCCAGCCATGATTTTGGCAAGGATATCATTCCTACAATTATTGAGACCTATCGGGCACTGGCGTACCCATTCAGCGACCCGGTTAGCGGTAAACAGGGCTATTGGCGCGATGTAGGTACAGTGGATGCATTCTGGGAAGCGAACCTGGAACTGACCCGGGTTACGCCTGAGTTGAATATGTACGATGAAGAATGGCCAATCTGGACACACCAGGAGCAATTGCCGCCAGCTAAATTTGTGTTTGATGATGAAGATCGACGAGGTATGGCAGTCGATTCACTGGTTTCCGGTGCCTGCATTATATCGGGCGCATGTCTGCGCCGCTCGTTATTATTTTCACATGTCTTTGTGGATGTACGCACTGAGCTTACTGAAACCGTTGTATTTCCAGATGTCAGGATTGGTCCAAACTGCCGAATTACCCGTGCAATTATCGACAAGGGTTGCGTAATTCCGGGCGATACGGTGATCGGCGAAAATCGGGAAGAAGACGAACGTTTTCATGTATCGCCAGGCGGTATTGTGCTGGTAACGCCGGAGATGCTGGGTCAGGAAATTCATCATGCAAGATGACAGGCGATTGAATGTTGTTTTATGTTGGCACATGCATCAACCACAGTACCGCGATCATGCCAGCAGTGAATGGCGTCAGCCCTGGACCTATCTGCATACTATCAAGGATTACACCGATATGGCTGCGCATCTTGAACATGCCAGGGGCGCAAAAGCAGTGGTCAATTTTGCACCTGTACTACTGGAACAAATATCAGCTTATGGACAGCAGTTAACGGCACATCAAGAAAAAGGTGAAGGCTTAAGCGACCCTCTTCTTTCCGCGCTGGCAGCAGAAAAGTTACCTCAGGATGCAAAACAGCGGTACATGATTATCCGGGCCTGTCTGCGTGCCAATGAAGACAGGGTAATTAATCGATATCCCGAGTATCTCAAGCTTGCCGAAATGGCACGCCAGTATGTAGAGGACGAAAACATGCTGGTGTATTTAAGTGATGCCTTCCTATCGGACCTGCTGGTCTGGTACCACCTTGCGTGGCTGGGTGAGTCTGTCCGGAGATCTAATGTTCGCATCAAGGCACTGATTAAGCAGGGATGCCATTATACCCATGAGCAACGGCATGAACTTCTGGCCATTGTTGCTGAATTGATTAACGGCATTATTGAGCGGTATCGTCGTCTTGCCGAACTTGGGGTTGTAGAGTTATCTGTATCACCTTATGCACACCCGATAGTACCCTTGTTGCTCGATTTTAAATCAGCACGTGAAGCGGTACCGAATATCGACCTGCCGGGCAATGACTGCTATCCGGGCGGCGAGGAACGAGCCCGCTGGCATATAGACAAGGCATTTTCGGTGTTTGAACAATACTTTGGTTTCAAACCAACCGGGTGCTGGCCATCAGAAGGCTCGATGAGCGAACACACGGTCAGGTTATTGGGAGAAGCAGGTTTTCAATGGGCTGCTGGAGGCGAGTCAACACTACATAACAGCCTTGATGGTCAAGAAAAAGACGGTGCAGGCAAGGCGTGGTTATATCAGCCATATCAGCTCGAACAGCGCGGGCTTAAATTATTTTTTCGTGATGACCGGTTGTCAGACCTGATTGGGTTCGAATATGCAACATGGCATGCTGACGATGCGGTAGCCAATCTAATACATGAGTTAACAGAAATTTCCAGACAACTGGATAAACCTGGCGATCATGTTGTCAGCATCATATTGGACGGTGAAAATGCATGGGAGCACTACCCAAATAATGGCTGGTACTTTCTTAAGGCCCTATATAAAAAATTAGGCGCCCATTCTGAACTACGCTTGACTACCTTTACCCAAGCAAGCCAAAAGATCAGTGCGCAGAAACTTAAAAGACTTGTTGCGGGTAGTTGGGTGTATGGCACATTCACTACCTGGATTGGCGATAAAGATAAAAACCGTGGTTGGGATTTGCTCGTTGATGCAAAGCATGCCTTTGATGATGTAATTGCGCACGGTTTGAGTGGTAGGAAATTAATAGAAGCTGAAGGCCAGCTCGCTATTTGTGAAGGATCAGACTGGTTCTGGTGGCTGGGAGACTACAATCCTGCGCAGGCTGTTAGGGATTTTGAACGTCTTTTTCGAGATCAATTAAGGCAGTTTTACCTGATTATTGGTGTATCTCCGCCTGCTGTGCTTGACGTGCCATTATCCGAAGGTAAGGGCGAACCCGAAGCTGGTGGCGTGATGCGTAAAGGCCAACGCATGGCACATTGACTGTGCTAGATAAAAGACGAGCCGGCGTACTGCTTCACCCAACATCGCTGCCATCAGGCATTATTGGTGCAGATGCCCGTCGTTTTGTGGACTGGTTGTCTGACTGCGGGTTTACGGTTTGGCAGGTGCTGCCGCTGGGGCCCCCGGTATTTGGCTTGTCACCATATTCCTGCCTTTCGGCGCACGCCGGCAATACTTCACTGGTTGATCGGCAGGGTGTCGTGGAGACCGATGCCACCGGACTAAAAACTTTTGAACAATTCATTGAAGAACATAAATCCTGGCTTAATGACTATGCATTGTTTGTTGCGCTAAAGACTAAGTTCAAGGGCGCACCATGGTGGGAATGGCCAAAAGACTATAAATTACGCAAGCCAGAAACATTACACAATGCGCACAGGACTTTGTCGTCTGTTATACAAGCGCAAAAATATTCACAATTTGTTTTTTTTCATGCATGGTGCGCAATCAAGCGTTATGCCAATGACAAGGGGGTCAAGATTTTTGGCGATATGCCGATCTACGTTGCACAAGACAGTGCAGAAGTTTGGCTATATCCGGAATTATTCAAGTTACATAAGGAGGGCGATCGACAATTAATGCCCTCTGTGGTCGCTGGTGTTCCACCCGACTACTTCTCTGAAACCGGGCAATTATGGGGTAACCCGATCTATGATTGGAATGCGCATGAGTCTGATGGATTCAGGTGGTGGATTGCCAGGATAGCAGGGCAACTTGAGTTGTTTGATTCGATTAGAATTGATCATTTCCGCGGTTTTGAGGCCTATTGGGAAGTACCGGCAGATGCAGATACGGCGCAAGCAGGTCAATGGGTAAAAGCACCCGGCGATGTGCTGTTACAAACCTTGCGTGACACGTTCCATGACTTGCCTATCGTGGCTGAAGACCTTGGCATGATCACACGGGAAGTAGAGGGGCTTCGTGACCGCTTTGGGCTGCCGGGCATGAAGGTATTACAATTTGCCTTCGATGGCGATGATAGCAATCCGTATTTATTGAAAAATCACGTTGAGAATTGCGTGGTGTATACAGGTACACATGATAACGACACTACCAGAAGTTGGTTTTATGCGTTGGAAAAAGATAAACAACAGCACGTACTGGATGTTATCAACGCACGCAAGGAGACAATGCCATGGGCACTGATTGAACAAGCCTTTGCTTCGATTGCCAATCTTGCTGTAATACCAATGCAAGATGTACTTGGACTCGGCGGTAATGCCAGAATGAACCGACCGGGTACTTTAGAGGGTAATTGGCAATGGCGGTTTCATTGGGATGAATTAAGCGAAGAGGTAACGATGCGGTGTCATTCATGGATAACTGAACATGGAAGGTTAACCTGATTAACATGTATTGATCGATTCGCCACCTGCGGATAGTATGTGTATCTACCACCAGAGGGAGCCATTGCTCAGGTCTGAAGGTCCGGCTACAGGATCAGGGGTGTAGAGCAATCTATAAAGAATAATGCATGCCATTATTGTTTTATCCGTATCAGTTGTTTTGCAGTTGTTAACCGTATTTATTGCCTTACGCTTGATGCGAACCGTAGGTGGCCGTCTTGCCTGGCTTGCCCTGTCATCAGCCATTTTTCTCATGGCTGTGCGGCGCGCTATAAGCCTCAATAGTGCTATAGACAATTTTCCTTATAAACAGCCGCTTCTGGAGACAGAGATTGTTGCGCTTGCCATATCTATCCTGATGTTGGTCGGGGTGATATCAATCCGGCCCATTTTCGAGATGATCAGAAAATCCAAAGCGGCACTCGATGAACAAACATCACGTAACAAAATAATCCTGGGTTCTTCACCCGATGGGTTTTGTGTAACCAGCCTGGAAGGTACGTTAGTGGAAGTAAACGATGCTATGTGCAAGATTCTTGGTTACCAGGAAAATGAATTATTGTCTATGAACGTTTTTGACTTCGAAATAGAAAATTCCAGAATCGCAATTGAGGATAGAACAGTAGCACTCTTGGTAGATGGCCAGAATTGGTATGAGACCCGATTTAAAAGTAAAAATGCTGACATGGTAGATTTGGATGTTACATCAAAATATGTCGCTAAAGATGGTCAGCGATTTATTTATCTATTCCTAAGGGATATTACCGAGAAAAAGCGAACAGAGGCGGCATATAAAAAGGAACACGAACAGGCAGCCGTAACACTGGAAGCGATTGGTGACGGTGTGATTACTGTTGATGCAAACGGAATGATCCAGTATATGAATCCTGTTGCAGAGCAGCTATGCGGTATTCCTGAAAAACTTGCCTATGGCAAGGTTGTAGAGGAGGTCATTAATATCATAGACGAAAAGCAAAATCTGCCATTGTCAAAAAGCATACCGCAATATATTGCTGAGGAAAAACACACTAAATTGCCGGGTCAGTTGCTTGTTGTCAGGCACAGCGATGGCGGCAGTCGATCGGTAGAGATTACGATTTCACCTGTTCACGATACCGAGGATACTATCAGTGGGTGTGTTTTGGTGATGCACGATATAACGGAGCTGAGAGATATGGCGCGCGAGCTTTCTCATCTGGCAAGCCACGATTCGCTGACAGGCCTGATTAACCGGCGTCAGTTTGAGATTAATGCGGAGGAATTACTTAAAGACGCGAAAACTAATGAATCCATACATGCGCTGTGTTACCTGGATCTTGATCAATTCAAGGTTGTTAACGACACAAGTGGGCACATCGCAGGTGACAATTTACTTAAAAAGATAACCAAGGTGCTGCAAAAAAGTGTGCGCAGGGAAGATTCGCTGGCACGGCTTGGTGGTGACGAATTCGGTGTTTTGATCGAACATTGCGGCCAAACACAGGCATATATTATTGCAGAAAAATTGAGACAGGCTGTAAAAAATATCAAATTTGCCTGGCAAGACAAGCTGTTCGAGACGAGCGTCAGCATTGGACTGGTCATGCTCACGCATGAGAGCGGCTCGCTTACAGACATACTCAGCGCATCTGACTCAGCCTGTTACGTTGCGAAAGAACAGGGCGGAAACCGTGTACACGCATTCAAGTATGACGACACAGCACTGGCAGAACGTCATGGTGAAATGCAATGGATGCAACGCATACAACGTGCACTTATCGAAAATCGGTTCAAATTGTTCTACCAACCAATCAAGCCTATTGATACGAAAGCAGGCTTAACGGGTTATTCCGAGTTACTTATACGCATGATTGATGAACATGACAGGTGTATATTACCTAACGAATTCATGCCTGCAGCCGAGCGCTATCATTTAATGCCGACGATTGACCGCTGGGTCATCAGTCGTGCGCTGGAAGCACTTTCTGGTGGCAAGCAACTGATGAAAGGTGGTAATACAGTAATGGGGATTAACCTTTCCGGGCAGTCCCTTGGGGATGAAACTTTTTTGCCGGATGTTCTGCGTATTATCAACGATACAAACACAGATCCAAAAGACATTTGTTTTGAGATTACCGAAACGGCCGTGATTGCCAATATGGAATATGCTCTAAAGTTCATCCATGAACTTCGTGAAATGGGATGCCTGTTTGCGTTGGATGATTTCGGAAGTGGGTTAAGTTCATTTTCGTACCTTAAGGAATTGCCAGTTGATTACCTGAAGATCGATGGCAGTTTTGTACGCACTATGCTAGATGATGAAAAAGGCATGACTATGGTGAAGTCTATCCATCAGATTGGTCATGTTATGGGCATTCACACAATAGCTGAGTATGTTGAGAGCGAAGCAATCATGAAAATGCTACAGAATATCGGGGTTGATTTCGTGCAAGGGTTTGCAGTTGCAAAACCTGTTCCGTTGCTGATGTAAGATGACTCAAAATCGGATCTATATTGTATATAGACCCGGATTTTAAGTTCTCAACCGCATGAAAAATCCCTTGCATTATAAATTACAGGTTTCTTGGTGTTATTCACTTTAGCTTCAGCATCAAAAAACTTATAGTTACACGAGAAATCGCAAATAATGGTGTGTTCGTGGGCATATGAATGATTGAAGTTATCGGTGTTGATCTTGGTGGTAGAAACCTGCGTGCCGGCGTGGTATCTGGCAACCAAATTATAAACGAATATCGCTCGGAACGAGCGTTGACTCGTCAACTCGGCGGCCTTGATCCAAAGGCTGCGGAATCGCTTGTTATTTCCGAACTGCTATCAGTGCTTAACAGGCTTCTTAAAGACAACCCCGATGTAGCATCGATTGGTCTTGGCATACCAGGGTTTATTGATTACAAAACATCACACATCATTTCCTCACCGAACTTACCGGGTCTGCAGAATTTTGATCTGGCAAATCCAATACACAAGGCGCTTAATATACCGGTATTCGTTGAAAATGACGCGCTGGCAGCCTGCTGGGGGGAGTATATGCAACTGAGCGCAGCCCCTGCGCATATGGCCTACCTTGGCTTGGGAACGGGAATTGGTGCAGGATTAATCCTGAACGAGAGGCCTTTCCATGGGGAGAAGGGCGTTGCTATGGAATTTGGCCACTTGGTTATGCAACCGGGGGGTCGATTGTGTGGTTGCGGTAATCGAGGTTGCCTGGAACGCTATGCATCGGCATCGGGTGTAAGTGCGTCATATGCTGAACATACAGGCCGTGAACTGGATGCCGCCGATATTGCTGAGTTGGCACAGGATGGTGATGCTGCGGCTCAAACAGCATTTGAGATTGCCGGTGAAATGCTTGCCAGAGCATTGGTTCACCTAGTCAAGATTCTGGATATACGCATGGTTGTGATTGGTGGCGGACTGACCAAATCCTGGGCACTGATAGAGCATCGATTTCAAACGGTACTCGATGCTGAACTGCTTGCCATGCATCGTGGCCGGATTTCTGTAGATATGTCCCGTTGTGGTGACCAGTCAGGTATGCTAGGTGTTGCATTGCTTGCAACCGAACGGTTAAGAAAACGGGGCGGCAAACCTGCGGGTAAGTAGTTTACAATAATCAATATGCAGCATCATGGCGTATTGCCCGTAGACCATTCATTGCTACGACTATTCAGGCGTTTACACACCTGTGGACTCGCTGGCCATTAATCTAGTTACCGGGCGTACCGTCATCACGGCCAATCGTCGTTTGGCACGTTATCTGCTTCACGCTTACGACCGGGCGCAACTCGCCAAGGGTAAACAGGTCTGGCAAACACCCGATATCCTGCCATGGGATGCATGGCTTGAGCGCCTCTATAACGATTATGCCGAAGGTGCAACCGAGGCATTGCCTATTCGTCTTGGCACAGGGCAATCGCAAATAGTCTGGGAGCAGGTTATTGAGCGCGTATCGGCTGATGACGGGCGATATTTCAAGCGAAGCGCACTGGCGCGCCAGGCGTGGCAGTGTTGGGAATTGATGCACGCATGGAACATTTCCCTGGATGCTGCTTCATTTGTCTGCTCTGAAGACACGCGTACATTCAGAACATGGGCGCGCGCCTATCTAAACATGTGCGATCAGAACAATTGGCTGGACAGTGCATTACTTGCGCAGTTTTTACAAAAACGAATTGCAGAAAATACGTTGACGATACCTAAAGCGTTGGCCATTGCCGGTTTTGAAGAGAAAACACCCGAACAGAAAAAATTGCTGGATGCGTTTAGGGCAAAAGGTTGTCATACCGAAGCGATTCAGACATCGGTTAAAACAAAGACAATCAACAAAACAAAAGCAAATGACCTGATCCATGAGCTGGAAATGGCTGCGCGCTGGGCAAGAAAACTGGTGTTGTCAAATAAATCGGTGCAGGTAGCCGTAGTCGTCCCCGGGTTATCTGAACACCGTGCAACGGTTGAACGGATATTCGAGGATATTCTTGCCCCCGGTGATGTGTTGGAAAACAGGGTAATTAACACAAGGCCATTCAATATATCGCTTGGCAGGCCATTGAGTGAATATCCGATGGTTCGCGATGCCTTATTGATTCTATCGTTGTTAGAAAGTGAGCGGATAGAAATAGCGTTGTGGTCAAGGTTTCTACTAAGCCCTTATTTAAAACACCATGAAGAAGAAGGTTCAAGATGCGCAATACTGGATGCCAGATTGCGTGCTGCGCGCAACTGGTCGTATACGTTGCAGGAAATAATCGGTTTTATTAAAGCACAGGATATAACATTACCTGGTTTATCGGAAGTCTTGCTACTTGTTCAGAATTATCAGGCCAATCTGGCAAAACAACGCTCACCACAACATTGGGCATCCGAGTTCTCATCGTTGCTTACAACTGTTGGCTGGCCGGGCAGTGCGGCGTTGAGTAAAGAGAATTGGGAAACTATAAAGGCGTGGCATTCACTGCTGGATGAATTCTCAGCATGTCATGTCGTCAAACAATCCATGGCTTTTGGCCCCGCGCTGGGCCTGCTCAGGCAACTCGCTAAACAACGCATCTTTCAGCCACACAGCGAGCCGACAGCAATTCAGGTACTGGGTTTGTTGGAAACCGCGGGCATGACGTTTTCCCATCTCTGGGTTTGCGGTATGGACGATTATAATTGGCCGCCGGTTACGCAACCCGATCCTTTTATTCCTTTTTCGTTGCAGCGCGAACGAATGGTGCCACATGCCAGTGCGCAACGCGAACTGGATTATTGCCGGCTGCATAGCAAACATTTACTGCAAAGCAGTGAACATATTGTTTTGAGCCATGCGGTCGTGGTGAACGATGAATCAAGACGGTCGAGCCCTTTGTTCGTGGATATTCCTGAAACAGAGTTCAATGATCTTGAAGCCGATCGATTATCTACGCTACGCGATATGATTCATGCCGATAGAACCAGCCTTGAGTGGGTTTCAGATACCGGCTGGTGTGAGGTAGCCAATACAGAACAAGACGCTTCCGGCGGGACATTCCTGCTCGCTGATCAGGCGGCTTGCCCGTTCAGAGCGTTTGCGCACCATCGCCTGATGGCTACCTCTCCGGAATCACCACAGCCTGGACTGGATGCACGTGCGCGCGGCAGCCTGGTGCATCGTCTGTTGCAAGGTATCTGGAGTGAGCTTCAAACACACGGCAACCTGAAAGCACTGAACGATACCGCGCTTAAGACATTGCTTGAGTGCCATGCAGAGCGGGTGATCAAACATGCACTAAAGCGGTACCCGGCGGCATTTTCGGTTCAGTTTAAAAAGCTCGAGAAAACGCGACTCATTGACCTTGCGCGCGAATGGCTGGCAGTTGAACTGGATCGTCCTCCATTTAGTGTATTGGAGGAAGAACAGTTGGTGCAACTACAGATTGCCGGCCTGATGATCAGGTTCAGACCTGTTCGTATTGATCAGTTGGATGATGGACGAAGGTTTGTGATTGATTACAAGACGGGTGATGCAACACCTGCTACCTGGTTCGGTGACCGGCCCGATCAACCGCAATTGCCATTGTATTGCATCAGCCAGGATGAACCGGTTGCAGCAGCGGCGTTTGCCCTTATCCGACGAAATGAGTGCGCATTTTTAGGTTTAGGTGACAGTGAGTTGGGGATTCATGGTGTGGCGGGTCTTGATAAAACTTCAGTTAGGGCAGCAAAGCAGTTTGATAGCTGGCAGGCCATTTTGGATGACTGGCGCAAGCAGTTGACCGCACTTGCGCAAGAGTACGTGCAGGGTAAGGCCATGGTTGATCCGAAGCGCGGCGCGCAGACATGTCGTTACTGCGATGTACGCAGCTTATGCCGTATCGACGAGGACACTGGTTTATCGTCAGAGGCGGAATCCTAATGCGGACACCGGGCGATCAGGCGATTCGGGAGCGCGCACTGGACCCGGCGCAGTCATTTATAGTGCAGGCTCCTGCTGGATCCGGTAAGACCGGACTGTTGGTGCAACGATATCTTGCGTTATTGCCGACGGTGAACGAACCGGAAGAAATCATCGCGATTACCTTTACACGCAAGGCCGCGGGTGAAATGAGACAACGCCTGATAGAGGCGCTGGCCGGCAGCCGGGATTCCTGCCCGGATGATCCGTACAGCGCCAAAACCTGGAAGCTGGCCCGGGATGCCATGGCGCATAGCGATTCAAGAAACTGGCAGATTGAGGCGCAGCCAACACGATTGCGAATACAAACCATCGACAGCTTATGTCACTGGATCGTACGTCGTATGCCATGGGTATCCGGTATGGGTGGCATGCCACTTATCAGTGAACAGGCCAACGCGCTGTATCGTGAGGCAGCGCGCCGCACGCTGACACTAATCGATGAACCGGATTCGTGGGCAGAAGATATTGGGACATTATTAACACACCTTGATAATGACCTGCCACGCACAATTGGATTGCTCGTGAACATGCTGTCGCGCCGCGATCACTGGCTGGGTTATCTGGCGGGTCAGGATCCTGATGCTCTGCGCCCCTTGCTTGAAGATAACCTCGCGCATGCCATCGTCGATTCACTGAATGATGTTAGAAAGGCGGTGCCCGAGGTGCTGGCCGCCGATATCGTGTGGCTTGTCAACCTGGCTGCTTCTAATTGTACCTCTGCTGATTCGATGCTGATGACGTGTAACGGGATTAAACAACTGCCGGATACAACACCAGCCGCACTAAGCAAGTGGCAAGCGATTGCAAATTTATTATTAACACAAAAGGGCGAGTTCCGGAAACAACTCACCAGGAAACAGGGAATATATTCTGCCAAATCAAACGAGCACGAAGAAATTACTCAGCGCGCAAAACAATTGTTAGCTGCATTAAGTGATCAGAATCAGCTACGTGAGTATTTAGCAGGGCTCCGTTTAATCCCGCAGCCGGAATATACCGAATCACAATGGTCGACATTACGCGCGTTGATCAAGATATTACCGTTGGCAAGTGCGCAGCTAAGGGTGCTTTTTGCTGAGCGCGGTAGCGTCGATTTTATCGAGCTGGCGCTTGGTGCTTCTTCAGCGCTTGGTCAATCAGATAGTCCAACCGATTTGATGCTGTCGATGGATTATCAGTTCCGGCATATTCTGGTTGATGAATTCCAGGACACCTCGCGCTTGCAGTATAGCTTGCTTGAGCACCTGACCGCTGGTTGGACGGCAGATGAGGGGCGTACCCTGTTTTTGGTGGGCGATCCCATGCAGTCTATCTACCGGTTCAGGGAAGCGGATGTCGGCCTGTTTCTTGCCGCGCGCCGTGATGGGTTGGGGTGTATTAATCTAACGCCGTTGAACCTTGAGATAAATTTTCGCTCGACAGCTGGCATCGTCGAATGGATTAACCGGTGTTTTTCAGAAGCGATGCCGAATGATAACGACATTGCACGTGGGGCCGTTTGTTTCGAGCCTTCGAAGGCGCATCATGCCGGGCCTGTTGACGAGGCTGTCAGTATTCATCCGCTAATTAATGCAGATGCAATCAGCGAAGCAGAACGCGTAATCGTAATTATCAAG
>BTQO01000013.1:0-15425 GCA_036985915.1 Gammaproteobacteria bacterium
GTCATTATGGAAACACTCACAGATCATGGACGCCGGTTTGCGATGGCACAACGCTTCATCCCGGAGATTGCACAGGGCGACAAACGCATTTTGATGATTGCGGGCAAACCGGTTCCCCATGCACTGGCCCGCATCCCGGCGCCGGGTGAAACACGCGGCAATCTGGCGGCCGGTGGCCAAGGTGTGGGTGTAGATCTCAGCGACCGGGACCTCTGGATTTGCGAGCAAATCGGTTCGGCATTGAAACAACGGGGTCTTCTGTTTGCCGGTCTGGATATCATCGGGAATTGGCTAACCGAGATCAACGTCACTTCGCCTACCTGTATCCGCGAGTTGGACCAACTCTATGGTCTTAATATCGCAGCCCAGATTTTGGATGAACTTGCTGCACGTATTTAAGACCCTTTATAGTGGCCCTGATCTTGTCAGCCTGTACGCCTCAACCCTAAGGTGCAGTTCCACCAGGAACAGATCTTGGCCATTGGTAAAGGTTATGGTATTGATCTTGCCATGGATGCACTCAAATAACTCGTTGTTAAACATGAACTTATCAACGCTGTCAGCGATCTGCGTGCGATCGGGGCACATAATGACAGTCCCGGCACGTGGGTATTCGCCAGCCACGCCGTGACGGTATGATGGGGCAGATTGACCTTTTAGAGGGTGCAAGCGCGTTTACATCGGGTGACTATGAGCGTTTTCATGAACACGATGCCATTCGACGCCACCACACCATCGATTCGCGAACCGGCTACCCAGCCAAAGGCACCTCGTCAGTCACCGTGCCGCAGCAAGAAGCCGCAATGGCCGATGCCGCAGCAACCGCCCTGTTTGCCTCTTGCCTTGTGCCACGCTTCTGCTCGCAGCAACCGCCCTGTTTGGACCTCTGGCCTTGCAGAATGTGCGTCACGCACTACTGGTTGGAAGCGATAGGGGCCGTGTATCTATCCACCGCCATGGCCAAGCGGATACGCCGGCTTGATCCGAAACCCGGCAATAGTGTGATCAACCGATCATCACATAGCCAATAGCCAGATTCAGCACGATCATTGAATGCGCACGTGAACACAGCTCAAACCCTGATCCCTGCGGTAACCTCACTTGATCGCCTGGTATTCACATTGTTCGTTGCCGGGTTGCTCCATGCGATGGTCATCCTCGGCGTCACGTTTACAGCCGAGCAGGATAAGCCAGCGCCCAAGCCCAATGCCCTGGATGTCATCCTGGTTCAGACACAAAGCGACGAGGCGCCAGAAAAAGCGGACTTCGTCGCCCAGGCCAATCAGCAGGGCAGCGGGCAAAGCGAACAAAAAGCGCGCCCCACGAAGCCTGTGAGCAGTCCTCTCCCGCTGCCCCTTGAAGGCGTCAGTCCGGCCCCGCCAACCAAGGCAACAGCGAAAACCAGCAAAAGGCAAAAACACCCGGCACTGCTGACAACACGTCGTTCGGAACGCAAGGTACGCAGTAAACCGGAAAAATCGGCCAAGGATAAAACGACACCATCCACACAGGAACTGATCAACCGGGCATTGCAAATGGCTGCACTCAGTAGCGAGATCAGCAAGCAGCAACACATCTATGCCAAGCGGCCCTACATCCGGGATATCAGCGCAGTAAATACCATCAGCGTCAATTATGCTGCCTATATGGATGCCTGGGTTAAAAAAGTGGAGCGCATTGGCAACCTGAATTATCCGGATGAGGCACGCCGCAGGCGACTGTCCGGCCGCCTCATTCTGGCAGTGAGCCTGCGCCCGGATGGCAGCATACTCAGCATCGATCTGATCCGGTCTTCCGGACAGCAGGTGCTCGACGACGCTGCCGTTCGTATTGTCAAGCTCGCTTCACCCTTTGCAAAGTTTCCAAAGAATATCCGTAGCGAAACGGACATTCTGCGCATCACCCGAACCTGGGAATTTCTCAGTAGCAATCAGCTCATGGGCCGTTAGCAATTCAATTGCACACACCCTTTGGGTCATTTTGGCTTTTTATTGACTTGCGGGTCCATCGCAGTAACTGGATACTATGCGTATGACATCAGATGCGTCTCTGACGGGTCAGTTTCTCATCGCCATGCCAGCGCTTAATGACCCGAACTTTCAACGCAGCGTCACTTACCTGTGCGAGCACAATGAGGAGGGCGCGCTAGGGATCGTTATTAATCATCCAATGTCCATCGTTTTGTCTGATCTCTTGGATCAGCTCGACGTTGAAGTCACTGACCCGGCATCGGGTCAATTGCCCATTTATGACGGTGGACCGGTGCAAATGGAACGTGGCTTTGTCCTGCACCAACCCGCTGGCCAATGGGACTCCACGATGCTCATCCATAATGACATTGCCATTACGACCTCACGCGATGTACTCGAATCACTCGCCAAAGGCAAAGGCCCTGAACGTGTTCTGATCGCACTGGGCTATGCTGGCTGGGGTGCAGGTCAACTGGAACACGAAATGAGCGAGAATGCCTGGCTGGCTGGCCCGGCTACCGCTGAGATTGTGTTTGACACCCCGATCGATCAGCGCTGGCACCGCGCGGCTGCACTTCTGGGCGTGGACCTTAATCTAATCCATGGTGAGGCCGGACATGCATGAGCCGTTACCTGCCAGGAACAAAGATCATCGGTTGAGCACGCAAGATACACATCCTTCTACACCCACTGTAACCGCACCAACCATTGTCCTTGGGTTTGATTACGGCGCGCGCCGCATCGGTATCGCCATTGCGAACACGCTAACAGGTACCGCCCGTCCACTGAATACAATCTCCAACAATCAGGAGACCGTTCAGGCCATTAAAGCACTGATACAAAATTGGCAACCCGGTCTGCTACTGGTTGGCTTGCCTTTAAGTAGTAACGGCGCTGAAACCGAATCCAGCCGCGCAGCCGCCGGGTTTGCCGAGCGGCTTGAAAATGCCTTCGGTCTGCCTGTACAAATGCACAATGAATTCTTAAGCACCCATGCGGCGGCAGAAGTCATGGCCAAGCAAGCAAAGGCGGACAAAGATGCCGCCGCAGCTGCAATTATCCTGCAGGGATGGATGGAGAACACACATGACTGATATGCCTCAGGTGCCTGAGCTGATCCGCAACATGGCAACTCAAATACAGTCAACGCTGACCCATCAGGCAAGAGACGAGTTCCTGATCGTAGGCATTCAGACTGGAGGTGCATGGTTGGCCGATGAACTCAAGCAGCATCTTCATCCCGATCAACCCGTCGGTTACTTGAACATCGCCTTTTATCGTGATGATTTCACCCGCATCGGCCTGCATCCAAAAGTACAACCCTCACAACTGCCATTTAATATCGATGGCCGTCATGTGATACTCGTTGATGATGTGCTTTACACGGGCCGCACGATACGTGCCGCCATGAATGAACTGTTTGACTACGGTCGGCCTGCCTCTATTCTGCTTGCAGTGTTGGTGGATCGGAACGACCGGGAATTGCCAATCGGAGCGGACATTGTTGGCCTAAATATGGAGCTCAAATCCGGCCAACAAATCAAGCTAAAGGGTCCGGACCCGCTAAAACTGGAACTAATCGAGGCATGAGTCAGGTACCGCAGGTAAATAATCAAGGTCACTTGAAGCATTTCCTCACCATCGAGGGCCTGGACCGTTCACTGTTAACCCGGATCCTGGACATTGCCGAATCTTTCTCAGGCGTCACCACTCAACCAATCAAAAAAATACCCTTATTGCGTGGCAAAACGGTTGCCAATCTGTTCTTTGAATCAAGCACCCGCACGCGCACAACCTTTGAGCTGGCTGCAAAACGCCTTTCTGCCGATGTATTAAATATTGCACTTGCCAGTTCCGCCACAACCAAGGGTGAATCACTCCTTGATACCTTGCGCAATCTTCAAGCCATGCAAATCGATATGTTTGTGGTGCGCCACTCGCAAAGTGGCGCGGCCCACTTTATCGCAGAAAACGTAGCACCACATGTCAGCGTAATCAACGCGGGTGACGGTCGTCATGCACACCCGACCCAGGCATTACTGGATATGTTTACCATCCGCCGCCATAAGACCGGTTTCGACGGACTCATCGTTGCGATTGTCGGTGACATTCTCCACTCGCGGGTTGCGCGTTCGCAAATACATGCGTTATCTAACCTCGGCACCGGCGAAATTCGTGTCATCGCACCTAAAACATTACTGCCGACCCAGGTTGAAAACCTGGGTGTCAGGGTGTTTCATGACCTGGCATCCGGCCTTAAGGACGCGGACGTAGTGATGATGCTGCGACTGCAAAAAGAACGCATGGAGGGCGGTTTACTGCCCAGTGAACATGAATACTTCCAACACTTCGGTCTGACCGAAGAGCGTCTGAGCAGTGCCAAACCGGACGTCATGGTCATGCATCCCGGACCCATTAACCGCGGTGTTGAAATGGCTTCCGAGGTTGCCGACGGGCCCCGCTCGGTCATCTTGGAACAAGTGACCTATGGTATTGCCGTTCGCATGGCCGTTATGAGCCTGGTCATTCAGCCCAGCGATGGAGTCATTGCGTGAACAGACTCACGATTCATGCTGGCCGCGTGATCGATCCGGCTAACAACCTGGACGGCATACAGGACGTATTCATTGAAAACGGCCGCATACTGACCTTAGGTGCGCCGCCAGAAGGATTTACACCAGACCAGGTGATTGATGCACAAGGGTGTATCGTGTGCCCAGGCCTGATTGACTTGGCGGCTCGCATACGTGAACCGGGCGCAGAACATAAAGCCGATATTGCCAGTGAATGCCAGGCCGCTGTTGCCGCCGGCATTACCACCCTATGCATCCCACCCGATTCTGATCCCGTGGTGGATACACCGGCTGTGGTCGAACTCATCCAGCACCGCGCCGCTCAAGCAGGGGGTGCCCGAATTGTCATCCTCGGTGCACTTTCCAAAGACCTAAGGCATCAAACCTTAAGTGAAATGGCCGAATTAAAAGCGGCAGGTTGCGTGGGTATCAGCGATGGCGGAAGGCCCGTATCCGACTCGGCGTTTTTGCGCCACGCGATGGACTATGCATCCACCTTTGACTTGCCGGTGCATTTGACGCCCGTCGATCCAGCCCTGGGTGCCAATGGTTGCGCCCACGATGGCATGGTTGCCACACGTCTTGGACTGCCCGGCATTCCGGTCGCCACAGAAACAGCGGCTCTGGCCAGAGATCTTGCACTGTTCGAGGAAACCGGCGCGCGTGGTCATATCGGCCGGTTATCCAGCGCACGGGCACTCACACAGTTGCTGCATGCCAAACAACTTGCGTTGCCGGTCAGTTGCGACGTCAGTACGCACCATCTGCATCTTACCGAAATGGATCTGCTGGGTTACAACAGTGATTGCAATGTACTGCCACCGCTCAGAACACAATTGGATCGTGACCAGTTACGTAAGGCGCTCAAAACCGATGTGATCGACGCAATCTGTTCAGACCATCAGCCGCACGATGTCGACGCCAAACAGGCGCCATTTTGTGCAGCCGAGCCGGGTATATCCGCACTGGAATCCTTCTTGCCTCTGGCGCTTCGTATGCACGATGAACACCAGCTGGCATTACCAGCACTCATTGCAAAGATAACGGCCACACCAGCCAGGATACTCGGCATTGAATACGGACAGCTTTCGCCTGGCACAATTGCCGACATTGTTATTTTCGACCCGAACGAGGAATGGACTCTGAATACTGACACACTGCTTAGCCGTGGCAAGAATTCACCCTTTGCGGGCTGGTCACTTAAGGGCCGGGTACGATTTACACTGCTCGATGGGCAGATCAAATACCGTCATGACGTTTAAAAGGGTCTGCATGGGCGCGTACTGTATCCACTTCAACGTATTGCCTGCAATTTATTAAACACGAAACATTCGCGCAGATGAGCAACGATGATCGCAATACGATCTTTCTGGAGCAGGCCAGAATTCTAGCCCACGATCAGTTACCCGAACAGCAATATGTACTCAGGGTGAATGCACCCGAATGCGCGGCGCATGCCAAACCCGGTCAGTTTGCACACCTGCAATGTGATCATCGGCTGCCCATGCGGCGTCCGCTCTCCATCATGCGTGTATCTGACCAAGAAGGCTGGGTAGAATTTCTCTACAAGGTCGTAGGGGATGGCACACATGCGCTTGCACAGAGGACCGCGAGCGAGCAAATCAGCTTACTTGGGCCTATCGGAAAACCATTTACACTTAATCCGAAACGGCCACGCAAGCTGCTCATTGGTGGCGGGGTCGGCATCCCCCCAATGATTTTCCTGGCCCAGGTATTGTCGGATAGCCCGGAAGATGCAGAACGGACCCTGGTATTAATGGGTTCGGAAGCACCCTTTCCGTTTAACGCTGCATCATCTCGCCTCAGTGTTGAACCTATGCCCGGCGATATCACAGCCGCACACCCAGTACTGGAAGAGTGGAATATCGCCTCGAGATTGGCCAGCTTAAGTGGTTTTCCGAACTGTTTTAATGGCCATGTCACCGCACTTGCCAGAGTATGGCTGGCATCATTCAGCAACGATGCGTATGACGAGATTGAAGTGTTCGCCTGCGGTCCTGAACCGATGTTGCAGGCCGTAGCCGGGCTAACACACGATTACGGATTGCCATGCCAGCTTTCTTTGGAGGAATATATGGCCTGCGGGGTCGGTGGTTGTGCAGGTTGCACGATCCGGGTACACACATCATCGGGTCCTGCGATGAAACGGGTCTGCGTCGACGGCCCGGTTTTTGAGGCGTCTACCCTATATCCGAACTGATCAGGATTTTGCATACCTCGCCCAAATATCGCACTTTGTGTGTGTAACAAGGTATCCTAATGACTATGCCTATACGATTGACGGCACTAGCAACCATTATTGCGGCCCTGTGGCTATTGACTGCCTGCAAAGCCCTTGACACCTTGATTGCCAAGGACCGGGTTGAGTTACTGGAACCTACAATCCGCCTATTTGCAGTGCATATGCGCTGGGGCCGCTATCAGGAAGCGGCCAGCATGCTGCAGCCGGGCACACGCTGGGAGATCGCGCGTAAAATAAACCCCTACCCGAACATTCGAATCACCGAAGTGATCAGTAACCGCTGGATTATTTCACCGGATGAGTCAAAAGCAACCGGTGATGTCCGCATCAGTTACTATAAGGAAAGTTCAGGCATCGTACGCACGGTCGTCCAGCAACAAACATGGATCTATAACGAACAAAATCGCCAATGGTATTTAGATAATGATCTACCGGACTTGCGCTAATATGTGTGCTTAACCAGTCCGCGAATTGGAAACACCGTAATGCCGCTACTTGAAGTCAAGGTAATAAAACCGGGCAGTTCTGAACCCGATCAGCGTATTGTACTTCCCCTGAATGTGGTGCGGGCCAACCCGGTGCTGCTGCCAAAATTTGCTGCGGATGCAATCCGTGCGCAGGGTATTGCTGTTGAAGACCTGGTCAAGATCGAAGGCGTGAATGGGCCGGTATTGGAAGTCACGTTAAAAGATATGCATCTTGTCGTCTCGATCCTGCAAGGTGGGACCCCGGCAACAACACCCACCACCGGGGGAAAGCCGGTCCCTGCAAACGTCACGGAACCACCCGGTGAATCGAAACCGGACAAAGCTGCGGTTAAACCTAAAAAGGAAAAGGAACCGGCCCAGAAAGCGGCAAAAAAACCGCTGCCCAAACCAGAACCTGAGCCTAAGCCCAAGTCGAAACCGGAGCCAAAGCCTAAGCCCAAGTCGAAACCGGAGCCAAAGCCTAAGCCCAAGTCGAAACCGGAGCCGGAACCAGAACCACGGGCGGAAGCGGATAGCCCGCTAACCACTGAGTTCATCGCCACCGAACTCGGCTGGCGAACAGGTCACGACCTGATCTTCGCCGCCTGTGCACATTTCACGCTGGCTAAAAAAATACCAAATTACGAACTGGAAGCAATCGATGAAGCAATCAAACAGGTCAGCCAATTCTACAAGCCGTTTTACTCGACCAATCTTTTAGAATATATGAAATACCTCATGAAGGCCGGCAAGCTGTACCAACCCAGCGCGGGTGAATATGCGCTAACACCGCCGACAGTGAAATACCTGCAGGAAAGACTGTCGGAAGAAAAGCTGAAAAAGAGAATCTAGCACCCAAACCCTTGCGGCCGAACAATCGGCCGAACACCGGCGACTATCCTTTTATATCCCGCCAAAAAAGAATGGTTAACTCAGAAAAGTGTTTCTGGGCCTTTAGATGGTTCGCGACATCCTCGATCATGCTGATATCGTCTAGTGGTGCAGCAGTCGATATCTTTTGCGAGCCAAATTTGGTCTCGCCCATGAATGAACCCACGAAACTGACATAGTAATTATAAACTTGGTCTGCCACTGGTTTGTCCTTTTTCTATCCGAAGTTGATTTTGGCCTCTAGATTGGTCTTCGAGTCAGCGTTGCCAAGCGCCTCCTCCAGGGAAATTCGTCCTTCCTTATACAGCTGATACAAATGCGTATCGAACGTCTGCATTCCCTTCGCACCACTACCTTCCATCGCCTCGGAAAGCTCATGCACCTCACCTTTGAGTATGAGTTCACCGATATGCGGCGTATTGATCATAATTTCAATCGCCGCGACCCGCTTGCCGTCTACGCCCTTGACCAGGCGTTGTGAAATCACGGCGCGCAGATTAAGTGACAAATCCATGAACAACTGTTTATGAAGATTCTGTGGAAACATATTAATCACACGCTCCATGGCCTGTTTGGCGTTATTGGCGTGCAGGGTCGAAACCGCCAGATGTCCTGTATTGCACAGTTCCAGTGCCGCTTCCATGGTCTCTTCGTCACGAATCTCACCGATCAGGATCATGTCCGGCGCCTCGCGCAACGAAGCCTTAAGCGCATTGGCATAGGAATGCGTATCCACACCAACCTCACGTTGATTCACGATCGCCTTCAGGTTGGGATGAGAAAACTCAACCGGGTCTTCGATCGTAAGAATATGGCCGGCCATATTTTTATTGCGGTGGTTCAGCATGGCAGCCAGAGATGTGGATTTACCTGAGCCGGTACCACCGACCATCAGGATCAAACCACGTTTATTCATGATCAGATCATTGAGAATTTCCGGCAGGTTTAACTCTTCACAGGTCGGTATCTTTGAGGGGATGAGACGCAATACCATGCCTACATCGCCACGTTGCTTGAACACATTGACACGAAAGCGCGCTGACCCGTCCGGCAAGGCAATTGCAAAATCACATTCGTAGTTTTCCTCAAACTCCTGAATCTGCCGTTCATTCATGAGATTGTAGGCAGCCTCGCGCGTCATATCCGACGTCAGGCTTGTCTTACCCACCGGTACCGCTACACCCTCAATCTTGGTCTTGGTAGGTGAATTGGTGGTCAAAAACAGATCAGACGCATTCTTTTCCACCATCAGTTTCAGGTACGGCGTTAAATCCATAACAGTATTACCCTTACTCTCCAGTCATTGGGTCGAACACGTACTGGCCAGAGGCGCAGTCGCGAGTGGTTGTTACGCGTGACATGCAATGCATATCAGATGAGCATACGTCTACATCATCATGCCCTGCTGTTCATCTTCCTCGCTTTCCTCCAACTCAAATCCGCCGGTATCCAGATCCTTGCCTTTGGCTGCCTTGCCTTCCAGCTTGATCTTGAGCCTGAGCTCATTGGCCGAATCAGAATTACGCAGGGCATCCTCCATGGTGACCTTGTCGGCCTCATACAGATCAAACAATGCCTGATCAAAGGTCTGCATACCGATCTCTCTGGATTTGCCCATGATCGTCTTGATCTCATGGACCTCGCCCTTGAGAATCAGGTCAGAAATCAGCGGCGAATTGAGCAGGATTTCGATCGCTGCCACGCGGCCCTTGCCGTCCGGTGTGCGCAACAGGCGCTGTGAGATCACTGCCTTTAGGTTCAGCGACAAGTCCATAAGCAACTGCAATCGGCGCTCTTCCGAGAAAAAGTTGATGATGCGGTCCAGCGCCTGGTTGGATGAGTTGGCGTGCAGGGTGGCCATCGCCAGGTGGCCGGTCTCGGCAAACGCAATGGCATGTTCCATGGTTTCGCGATCACGAATCTCGCCCATCAGGATCACGTCTGGCGCCTGGCGCAAGGTGTTCTTCAGCGCCACACCCCAGCTTTCCGCATCAAGCCCGATCTCACGTTGCATCACGATACAGCCCTTATGTGGATGTACATACTCAATCGGGTCTTCCAGCGTAATGATATGGCCGTGGCTGTTCTCATTGCGGTGATTGATCATCGCCGCCAGCGAGGTTGATTTACCAGAGCCGGTACCGCCAACAAAAATCACCAGACCACGCTTGGTCATGGCCACATCCTTCAACACTTCCGGTAACTTGAGGCCATCCAGCGTCGGCACGTCCGCCGTTATGGTACGCAGCACCATGCCCATATGGCCTTGCTGGACAAAGGCATTGGCACGGAATCGCCCGATTCCAGGTGGGGATATGGCAAAGTTGGCCTCGTTGGTGGCTTCGAACTCCTTTAAGGTCTTGTCGCGCATAACACCGTAGACCATGGACTTGGCATCCTCAGGCTTCAGCGCCTGCTTGGTCACCGGGACTATTTTGCCGTGTACCTTGATGGCAGGTGGAAACCCAACCGTCACGAAGAGATCAGATCCGCCTTTTTGAACCATCATCTTGAGCAATTCAAGAACAAACTTGATCGCCTGATCGCGTTCCATTGTCAGTTACCTCCTGTCAGTCCTGGCAACCTATAAGATTACAGGGTATCAGGGTTGGCTGCCTTGGACTTCGCTTCTTCACGGTCTACCACGCCCGATTGAATTTTCGTCTTGAGATCCTGATCCAGTGTCTGCATACCGAACTGCTGCCCGGTTTGAATGGCGGTGAACATTTGGGCAATCTTGTTTTCGCGAATGAGGTTCCTGATGGCTGGTGTGCCGATCATGATCTCATGCGCAGCAATTCGGCCACCGCCCTTTTTCTTTAACAGTGTCTGCGCAATGACGCATTTCAGGGACTCCGACAACATGGCCCGGATCATATCCTTCTCATCCGCCGGAAAGACATCAACAATACGGTCAATGGTCTTGGCAGCCGATGAAGTATGCAGGGTACCAAACACCATATGGCCCGTCTCGGCGGCAGACAGCGCCAATCGAATGGT
The DNA here is from genome assembly GCA_036985915.1 of Gammaproteobacteria bacterium. Taxonomy (GTDB): domain Bacteria; phylum Pseudomonadota; class Gammaproteobacteria; order JAJDYQ01; family JAJDYQ01; genus BTQO01. The sequence continues at coordinate 11,165 of BTQO01000013.1, forward strand.
TTCCAGGTCCCGCATCTCGCCAACCAGAATCACATCCGGGTCTTCACGCAGTGCCGACCGCAATGCTTCATTGAACCCGAGTGTATCCCGGTGAACTTCGCGCTGGTTAACAATACCCTTTCTGCTTTGGTGTACGAATTCGATGGGGTCTTCGATCGTCAGAATATGGCCTGCTTCTTCTTTGTTCCGGTGGTCGACCATAGCGGCCAGGGTGGTTGATTTTCCTGATCCGGTCGGTCCGGTCACACAACAAATCCCGCGCGGTAACATAGCAATTTCTGCAAATATGGCCGGACAATTCAGCTGTTCCAGCGTCAGGATTTCTGACGGAATGACTCGAAATACACCGGCTGCCCCGCGATTCTGGTTGAAGGCATTGACACGAAATCGGGCAAGATTTGGAATTTCAAACGAGAAGTCACATTCAAGAAATTCTTCATAATCCTTCCGTTGCTTATCGTTCATGATGTCATAGAGCATGCCATGGACCTGTTTATGATCCATTTCAGGCACATTGATGCGCTTAACATCACCATCAACGCGAATTACGGGTGGCATTCCTGCGGATAGGTGCAGGTCAGACATGCCATTCTTGACACCGAATGCGAGCAGTTCGCCGATATCCATTCTGGTCGCTCCCCTGGTTATAGTGGACGTATCATTGTTGTTCACGGGAGTATAGCGCAGTCACGCAGTGGGAATCATGCACTCAATTGCAACCATTCAAGCCGTTCAGGGCAGAATTGACAAGGCCGCCATCCGATTTGGCAAATCGGCCGATGCCGTTCGCCTGCTCGCCGTAAGCAAGGGTCAGTCGGTTACTGCGATCCAGCAGGCCATCCGGTACGGCTTACGCTGCTTTGGCGAAAACCAGGTGCAGGAGGCGCTGGACAAAATCAAGCATATCGGCCATGAGGCGCCTGACCATACACCGATCGAATGGCACTTCATCGGCAGCATCCAGTCAAACAAAACACGCCAGATCGCCGAGCATTTCGATTGGGTACACGGTATTGCCCGCGAAAAAGATGCGCAACGATTAAACGGCCAACGTCCATCACACCTGGCGGCACTCAATAGCCTCATCCAGATCAATGTCAGCGCAGAGGCCAGCAAATCCGGCGTTAACACCGATCAGGTCCTGACACTCGCTAGGTGTATTACCGATTTGCCACATTTGCGGTTTCGCGGACTGATGGGGATACCCGCACCCAGCAACGATTTCAATGAACAGCGTAGGCAACTGCGTGTATTATCCGATCTGTTTAATACGCTAAAAACAAAGGGCCATTCAATCGATACGCTGTCCATGGGTATGTCATCTGACCTTGAAGCGGCCATCGCCGAAGGGGCAACCATGGTGCGCATTGGCAGTGCACTGTTCGGACCAAGAAACCAGCCATCCATACACATTCACCCTGATGAGTAGCGACAAGACCAACAATCGATCTTCATTCATCGGCTTTATCGGCGCCGGCAATATGGCGAGCGCGATCCTGCACGGCCTGGTATCGAACGGTTGGCCGACCCACGCGCTCGGGGTAAGTGATACCGATCAGGCCAAATGCGCATCCTTAAGCGCCGATCTTGATATCCAGTCACTGAATAGCAACCAGGCGTTAGCAGCCAATGCGGATATCGTGGTACTCGCGGTTAAGCCGCAGGTCATGCAGGCAGTTTGCCTGGAACTGGCCACAGCATTGGCCAACGAACAATCGCCCTTGATACTGTCGATCGCGGCCGGGGTCCCAGTGGCCTCCTTGCGCCAGTGGCTTAACCCCGATTGCGCCATCGTTCGTGTCATGCCCAATACACCGGCCCTGGTGGGTGCGGGGACCAGTGCCTTGTATGCCAACCCAAAGGTCACTAGCGAACAAAGGGGTCTGGCCGGGAAGATTATGTCTGCGGTCGGGACTACGTTATGGCTGGACGATGAAGACTTGCTGGATGCCGTGACTGCGCTGTCCGGAAGCGGGCCTGCCTATTTCTTCCACTTGATCGAGATAATGGTTCAGGCAGGCTGTGAGATGGGTCTAAAACACGATGATGCCTTAAAACTGTGCACTCAAACTGCCTACGGTGCCGCCGTGATGGCGAATGCACCCACGGCAGACCTTAAGGCGTTACGGACCATGGTCACCTCACCGGGCGGCACCACAGAACGCGCATTATCCGTCCTGGATGAAGGCGGCCTTACCACCCTCGTTCACAAGGCACTCAAGGCGGCACGGGATCGTTCACGCGAATTGGCAGATGTGCCTGGAGATGGTTCATGAACAGTGGTTACCTGAGCCACCCGCTGATCTTTATCATCGATACCCTGGCGACGCTGTACATCGCAGCCATCATGCTGCGTTTTCTGCTGGGATTGGTGCGGGCTGATTTTTACAATCCGGTATCACAATTTCTGGTGGCAGTCACTAAACCGCTGCTCCACCCGCTGCGTCGAATTATCCCGGGTTACCGCAGCATCGATATCGCCGCCGTGGTCCTGATGCTCTTGTTGCAGATGCTCACCCTGTTCATTATTGGCAGCATCAAAAGCACCAGTGTTGCGCCCCAGGTGCTACTGGTCCTGGCAATCGCAAAACTGCTGGCATTGCTCATCAATGTATACCTCTTCAGTATTCTCGTGGTGATCCTGCTGAGCTGGCTTTCAAAAGGCTACCATCCGATCAGTGCATTACTTTATCGACTCACAGAGCCTGCACTCAAACCAGCACGGCGGCTCATACCACCCATTTCTGGTATCGATTTATCCCCCATGGTGGTCATACTGGCCTTGTTTGTGGCCGAAATGTTGCTGCTGCCACCGTTATACCTGCTCGCTGATACCGTGCGATGAACACCGACATACCCCGGCCCGAATTCGACATCATCAGCGGGTGGATTACGCCCGGGACCAGGGTGCTGGATCTCGGTTGTGGTGACGGCACCTTGTTAAAATTTTTAAGCGCAGACCGTCAGATCAACGGCTATGGTCTGGATATCCACCCGGAACATGTAGTCGCCAGTATCGAGGCCGGCATTAACGTTATTCAAGCGGACCTGGATGCCGGACTTTCGGATTTTAAGAGCAACACCTTCGATTATGTCATCATGACACAGACGCTTCAGGCCCTGCATTATCCTGAGCGATTGCTCAAGGAAATGCTGCGTGTCGGCCGGGAAGGAATTGTTACGTTTCTGAATATCGGCCTGTGGCGCTATCGATTAAGCCTGGCATTGGGTGGTGTCATGCCAGCTATTCAATCACCTCAACACAGTCTGTCGCGAGAAAACCATGCCTTTACCTTGCGTGATTTTGAATCCCTCTGCAGCAAACTTGGTATCAAGATTTTGCAAAGAACAATAGTGGACAACAATCACCAGGCAGGTGCATTGATTAACCTTTTTCCGAACCTTTTCGGCGCAATCGCGCTCTATCGAATCGGTGTTGAGTAATGGGGTCGCTTGCCATAAATTTATGGAAGCTTTATGAATAATTCCATCTATGAATGATTAGCGTACGGAAAACAAACACACGTTTCCGTTTTCCTCACAAAATCAACACCCGCAGGTGTAGATTTTGGCGGTACAGTCGCTCCCGGCATCCTCGGCTCTGGCTTCCTGCTTCGCGCTACCTCCTACGTCCCTGTAGTCGTGCCGCTTGCGACACTTGTACATCCTTCGGCCGCCGTTCCCGACGCGGCCCTATCTCCTCCATCCATGGAGTCGTGTACATCGTCCTTGTACCGCGGAAACTTAAGAATAAATCAGAGTTTCCTTAAACAATCATTCCACTTTGAGCGCATATTGATCAGTCTGCCTTGCGGATCAGATCTTCAATCGGTGCATGCAAAGAAATCTTCAAGGTACTGAATTGTCACAAGAACAGCTTTAAGCAGGTTAAGGGCAGCTCCCTTCGGCTGAATTTCGGCTGATCTATAATGAAATATTTTTTCATAAAATACTTGCAATAAAGCACTATTTCTGTGTTATCGTACGCGCGCATTCCACGCCTCCGGCTCGATAATTTTAGGGAGAAAAATCACATGGCAGCAAAGAAAAAGGCCGCCCGGAAATCCAAAGCGGCCAGTAACACCCCACCCACTAAATCGCAGACACTAACTCACATTGCAGAAAAAACCGGGTTAACCAAAAAAGACGTCGGCGCTGTTTTCGACACGCTAAGTGCACTGATCAAAAGAAACCTGAGTTCTCGGACAGGCTCTGGTACCTTCACTGTTCCAGGCCTAATGAAGATTAAAGTAGTTCGCAA
>BTQO01000014.1:0-14753 GCA_036985915.1 Gammaproteobacteria bacterium
TCTGCGCCGGTGTCCAGAAATTACGTTTAATCTGCTTGGCAATCTGCAGGATATCGTTGGTGCTGAGTTCATCCGAGTAGACCCGCTTGCTTTCAGGATCGATGTAATAACCCGGAGCAGCCAGGACTTTCTTCGTGAGTGGTTCAGGCCCCCGGCATCGCAGGGGATGGATCATGATCGAATCGAGTCCTATGTTACGGGCGAACTCGGTTATTTGCAGCATCTGCTCGCGGGTTTCTCCCACATTGCCGATGATAAAATTGGCGATGAAGAACATCGGGACGTGACGAATCCTGGCAAAGGCTTTTTCGATCGTATGCCGGCGGAGTCCCTTGTTCAGGAATTCAAGAATATGGTCATGCATTGATTCCATCCCGAAGGTGACGTACCGGAACCCCGCTCTGGACATCTTCTCGACGATTTCCGGGCGCATGCCCATATTGACACGTGTTTCAATGGCATAGGTTTTTTTTATTCCCCGCTGGAGCAGGGCATCACACAGTTTTTCCATGCGGTCCGGCCGGTGAAATGCGAGATCGTCGACAAACGTGACAAAGGGGGCATCAATCTGTTCCAGTTCATCGGCAACTGATTCCGGGGAGCGGGCCGTATAGGTAATCTGCCGGCCTTCCGAATCCTTATTGAATGTGCAAAAAGCACAGTGGAATGGACATCCGCGTGAACTCTGGATGGCATCTGTGGCAAACCCAAGATCGAGACCGTCACGCCTGATCATTCCGTAACGTACCCGGCGAAGCGAACGATCCGGGAACGGCTGGTTAGGGATTGGACCATAAGGCGGCAGAGGTGTAGTACGATATTCCCCATCTTGGAAAAATGAAATCCCGGTCACCTGTTCGGGTGAACCGCTTTGAACAAAAGTGAGGAAACGCCCGTCATCCGGCCCCGAAAACACCACATCCAAACGCTCCTGTTCCGGCGCTGTAACCAGCGCTTCGCGGTTGGCTTCTGCGAAACGGCCTCCTCCTACTACTGTTGCACCGGGCCGTAGCTCCTTGACGCATCTGACCATTTCAAAAATCTTTGCAAGTGGCATATCCCACAGGAAACTGAAGGCCACCAGGTCGGTGTTGGCCGGTACCTGTTTTTCCCAGTTTTTATCGAAGCGCCGATCAATCATGTACCGGTTAGGAATACATTCACGAACGCTGGCGGCGACCAGCTCCAGACCCAGTGGAGGGAACATCCGATCATACCTGGAACCGCTACCATCATCAGGATAGATAAAACAGACGGAATTGAATGGTGATGCCATTGTCTTCAGCTCTTTTTAACAACAACCAGCATATAAAGTATAACGCCATAAAACATATTTTCCTTGCACCGGGCAAACACGGCGATACGAGGATAATAAACTGCATAATAAAAGGGGCGGATTTATTTTTTTAACAAAACTAAATCCTGGCCAGATTGAAACTGGATGAAATCCAATGAAACCAGGTTCTGGCAAAGGACGAGTGCCATATTATGGTTTCAGGCGACTCAATGTTATGTACACGCTGTTTTGAGCATGAATGTTCGGTTTATAGAGTCTAGCTACTACACTACTCATAGGATGCGTAGCCAATTATTAACTGTCATGGCGTGCTCCTCAGCCAGTATTGTCTGGGAAAACAGCAGCGTGGTGATGAATGGTATCAACAATGAAAGCTTGAACGGTTTCATGGGCACGTTTTCCTTAGGTCAAATGTCCAGCAGGATGAGTGGCAGATAAGGTTTGAAAGCAGTTGGGATTTTACCATGAATCCGGGCAGGCAGGACAAAGCTCTAATCCTGATTCATGCGGCAAGGAGAATGATTATTGATGGGTCGCAGGATGCATCGTGCTCGATCATTTGAATAGTATCGGGACTGGTTAATGATCCAGGATATGCATCAACCATTGATAAGAAAGATAGTCAGGCAATCGGTTTTGTGATTGTCTTGCGGCCAGATTGTCGATATCAATCCAGAACAGTGGCTGGTCTTGCTGTGAGCATGAGAAAATCGCACGCGTACGCTCACCTGTGACCGGATCAATCTGCCATTGCAGGCATTGTGCGCAGACACCCTGGAGCATGCACTGCATTGGGCTGCCTACCGTACCGGTGGCTTGAATCTCGGGTTTAAACAGCGGCTTAAGGGTGTTTTTCAGCGCTTGTTGCAATGCCCGTAACAAGCCGGTTGCACCCATGATGATGATTTCATCCACCTCATCAAGTGGATGATATGCATGTTTCGGGTTAGTGTTTAAATCCTGGGCAGCGTAACGTTCCAGCAAATCAACGATATTGTTGCTTTGAATACTGATATCCGTTGCCCTGCCTGGTTTGATGAGGCCGCCATTTCCAGTTGCCCAAATAATCTGGTCCGTGCACGCTTCAAGTTCATCCTGACAATAAAGTTCCTTGCAACTACCAAGTGTTGCGATGTAGAGCACCTTGTTGCCCGCAGCCTTGAGCGCGGGGCCAAGTGCCAGCATGGTCGCGGCGCCCCAATTACTGCTAATAATCAGTACGGTTTTATTGCGATCAACATGCGTCGGTGCACCGGTTGGCCCCATCAGAACAATCGGTGTGCCAGGCGCAAGCCGTTCTGCCAGCCTGGCATTCATGCCAAAGCGCATCATTAGCAGGCGCACATGATTACCATCGGTGCTGGCACCGCTGACGGTTTGCAGGGGGATCTGTAAACGTGTTCCCTGGATCACAGTGCTCCTGGTTTCATAGGTTTGCAGTCTGAAGAACTGGCCTGGCTTGAAATTCCGTGCTGCCTGTGGTGCATGGACCATGATCTCGATTACGGCAGGATGATCAGTATTAATTGATGTAATCCTGGGTTGTAAAAGATCAGCAAGCGAATCTTTTAATGCCTCGTAATCTTTAACCTTGCAGGTTTGACAGGGACGTTGCGCCATGGCTTTCATGACATGAGGGTAACTGCGGTTGGCGGATGCGATGGCTTTGACAACACTGCCGTGGAATACCGGGTGTGTATCGCCCAGGAAAGACACGGTGTGCTTGTATTTTTCATACGAGGTAAAGGGGCCAAACTCGCTGTCCTTGCAGTGTATTGCCTCTCTGGCTGGTTGCAGTGCATCGCTATGACAAATATGTGGTATGAAGTGGTTATCTTCCAGAAGAAAGGTACCCGGATGTTCGCGTTCGTATATCGTGTTGGGTGTGGCGCCCGCGGCAACCAGTACCGCACGAGCAGGCAGGCTTACTTCCTCGCGACTTGCCAGCCAGCGGCCCTCTTCAAGTTTCATCCGTCTGGATACCAGCGATTTAACATGCCCATGTTCATCCAGTTCCGCGCGGATTGGTTGTAATCCTTGTGCGTAGTAAATACCTTCTTCCATGGCCTTGATGATTTCTTCATGGTTGCGCAGGTAGGCCGGGGATTCATTCATACCTCGACGATACACGATTGTGGCGCCACCCCAGCTTCTGAGTAGCCGGATAAAATCAGGTTGTTCATCGGCCTTGGCAGCACGTTCGCGTTCATCGCGTATTTCTCGGCCATGCGCAAGGAATTCTTGCAGGATATTTCTGCTTTCCTCATCAAGTCCGGCATAGACTGTTTCTTCATCACTTTGCGCAACCAGTGCTTCATGTCTAGCATGTGTTTTTTCAACCTGCGCGATATAGTATGTTTGTGCTTCAGTTGCGGTGTCGATGGCAGTAAGTCCGCCGCCGATTACAACAATCGGCATACGTATTTGCAGATTCGCCAGCGATTCTTTCTTCGCCGCACCGGTCAATTGCAGCGCCATTAGAAAATCATTCGCTTGCCGCATACCACGTGCCAGGGAATTACCCATGGGCACGACACGCGGCAGGCCGGCACCATTGGCAATGCATACGTGTTCAAATTGCATACGCCAGGCATCTTCAAGCTTGAGTGTGCCTCCCAGTCGTACACCGCCAAAGACCTGGAAGTTAAAGCGGCGTGAAAGTGTCAGGTAGATCAGTTTCAGGAAGTTCTTGTCCCAACGTACGGTAATACCGTATTCAGCAACGCCACCAAAACCAGCCAGAATGCGTGAATCCAGCGATTCGACCAGTGATTGCCAGCATTGCACCGGCTTTTGGATGATCTCAGGCGGCAGTGGTTCGATCTTGAGCCCGTCAATCCCCATGACACCGCAGCCTTCCATGGTTAAGTGATGCGCCATGGTAAAACCGGCAGGACCCATACCCGAGATCAGGACATTATGGCCGTTATAGGCTTTTGGACGGTACTGCTTATGCCTTAACGGGTTCCAGCGCACAAGCAAGTGGTAAATTTCGACGCCCCAGGGTAAATCAAGCACATCAGTCAGTATGCGTGTTTCGATTTGCGGAATATTGACCGGGTCTTGTTTTTGATAGATGCAGGCCTTCATGCAGTCATTGCAGATACGATGTCCGGTCGCCGGTAGCATCGGGTTATCCGCCATGGCCATTGCCAATGCTGCAATCGTATGGCCTTCCTTTTGAAGGGCGTGCATTTCGGATATTTTTTCTTCCAACGGGCAGCCGGTCATGTACTCGCCAAGCGCATTGACCTTGAGCCCGAGATCCGGCTGTTTTTTCTTTTCAGGAAATCCTTTTGAACAAAAATCACCGTCATGATCATGGCAGTAAACGCAATAATGAACCTCGGCCTGCACATCGCGTTCTGACATGCGTTTATCGGTTAATGCAAAACCGTCACGGTGTCGTAAATGGCGTTGCATGCCCTGCACCCGGCCAGCCGGGTCATTAGTGAGTGACTCCACCGGTACCAGGTGGGCATAATCGATTGGTTTGGGTAGGCGAAAACTGCTCCAGCCGCTAACAAATGTACGTCCTTCATCGTTATTGCGTGCCTGATAACACCAACGCGTGACCAGGTCGATGTCATCTGTGTTTGCTTGTTCGTCATTAAGTAAATCGCAAGCGTATTCGGCTAAACGAAGTTCGTCGTCTATGGGTTCGTTGGTCTTTGCTAATCTTCCGGAAAGTTTCTGGTTCAGTTCATTAAATGATAGGCTAGGCTTGCCGCGAAAACGGCGCACGCGTTTTTCCACAAATTCCTTTTTAAAGCGCATGACAGGATCATGCGACAATGTTGTTTTTCGTAGTGCAGAAATCTCTTCATGTATACCAAAAACTGTACCAATGTACTCTTCCAGGATGGGGGCAAGTTGTAACAATAAAGTGCTGGTTTCAAGTGCGCCGGTATCGGCCCCGGCTACCCTGTATTGTTGCAGGCTTGCCATGAGTTCCGGGTGGCCTTTGCCCAGTTCGGCAAGAAATGATTCATCGAGGTGAGCGAGGCCCTCGACGGAATTCAATTCATCGAAGGCTTCCTGCCCATATTGTCTTGAGCCAGGCATCAGGCTGAATTTTTCCTTGGTTGAACTATGGGACGGGTGAGTGCACTCAGCGGACTGCGCGAAACTACTGAAAACGCCTCATTTGTGCAAGTCAATTTTGTGGCAACATGGGGTATAGTTCACATGAGATGAGCATAATCTGAAACCGGGCGCCATGGGGTGATTTTACGCGCCGAATGGCCGGTCAAGCGAGGTGTTTGACCATGATATTGCCCATGATCGGGATGCTGCGTTATCCTGCCTTCCATATACCGATGACAAGCCATGAAGAGAAGGGTTGACCAACATATGAAGTCTGACGATCAGAACAAGCAAGCCCTGGACTATCATCGCCAGGACCCGCCTGGCAAGATCTCAGTGACGCCTACCAAGCCGCTGGCCAATCAGCAGGATCTTGCCCTGGCCTATACACCGGGTGTCGCCGCTGTCTGCGAGGCGATCAATGATGATCCAATGGAGGCGTTCTCACTGACGGCAAAAGGTAACCTCGTTGCAGTCATAACCAATGGCACCGCGGTTCTGGGTCTTGGTGCAATTGGTCCACTGGCAGCCAAGCCGGTGATGGAGGGCAAGGGCGTTTTGTTTAAGAAGTTTGCCGGAATCGATGTATTCGACATCGAGATTAATGAGCGAGATACCGATCGCCTGGTGGATATCATTGCGGCACTGGAGCCAACATTCGGCGGCATCAACCTCGAGGATATCCGAGCACCTGAGTGCTTTGAATTAGAAGCAAAACTCAAAGTACGTATGAACATCCCGGTGTTCCATGATGACCAGCATGGCACGGCGATCATCGTTGCTGCTGCACTTAAAAATGCGTTTGAACTTACGGGCAGGAGCCTGAACGAGATTCGTTTGGTCACATCGGGTGCCGGTGCCGCCGCTTTATCGTGTTTGAATCTTTTAGTGGTTCTTGGGTTACCGATTGAAAATATCATCATTACAGACAAGGATGGTGTGGTCTACGAAGGCCGCGGGGGCGATATTGATCCGTATATGGCGCGTTATGTGACTAAGGCAAAAGCACGGTCACTAAAAGATGCTTTGGCTGGTGCCGATGTCTTGCTGGGGTTGTCTGCTGCGGGCGTGGTTAAGAAAGACATGATTGAAGGTATGGCACCAAAACCCATTATATTTGCGCTGGCCAATCCAACGCCGGAAATCATGCCTGAAGAAGTTCAAGCGGTCCGGCCTGATGCGATTATCGCAACAGGCCGCTCTGACTATCCGAACCAGGTCAATAATGTGCTTTGTTTTCCATATATTTTCCGTGGTGCACTGGATGTTGGTGCAACCGAGGTTAACGATGCCATGATGATTGCTTGTGTCAACGCACTGGCAGCGCTGGCGCATATTCATACCCCGGATGTTGTTCTTGCTGCCTATAAGGGAAAGGCGCTTGTATTTGGTCCGGATTACTTGATACCGAAACCCTTTGACCCGAGGCTTACGTCGCTTGTTGCAACCGCTGTTGCCAAGGCTGCGATGGATAGTGGCGTAGCTACACGCCCGGTTAAGGATTTTGCAGCTTATCGAGAACGACTGACGCAGTTGGTTTTCCGTTCCGGACTATTGATGAAAAGTTTCTTTGACCGGGCGCGCGAAAAGCCTGTGCGTTTAGTATTTTCCGAGGGTGAAGATGTGCAAGCCTTGCGCGCGGTTCAGCAAATCGTGGATGAGGGCATTGCAAGGCCAATCCTGATTGGCCGAGAGGAGAAGATACTAGCCAAGCTGAAATCGTTGGGCCTGCGGTTCAATACCGATGATGCTCAGATAGTTGATCCACAAACCGATCAACGAAGAATCCACTATACCGAGATCTACCATCGAATGGTTGAGCGCAAGGGCATCACACCGGAGACAGCACAAAGACTGATGCTTACCCACGGAACAGTATGGGCGTTGACCATGCTTCATGAACATGACGCAGATGCTGTTATTTGTGGCAACAGCGGGCGTCCTGAGGGCCATCTGGAGCATGCGCGGGATATCATTGGTTATCGAGAGGGTGTGCGATATCTTGGCGCTATGAACGTATTGATCCTTTCGAAGGGTGTGTTCTTTTTTGCGCATGCGGTAACACCTGATCCGACAGCCGAGGAAGTTGCTGAAACCGCACTACTCGCAGCAGAGATGGTGCGGCGTTTCGGCATCGAGCCCAAGGCTGCTCTTCTATCGCAATCGAACTTCGGTTCCAGCCAGGTACCCTCGGCGGAGCGGATGCGAAAAGCGCTGGCCCTGATTCAGGCGAAATCACCAGATCTTGAGATCGAGGGTGAGATGCAGGCAGATGCGGCACTCAATGAAGAAATTCGTGCAAGATTATTCCCAGATTCAAAACTCAAAGGTAGCGCGAATCTCTTTATAATGCCTTCTCGAGATGCCTCCAACATCTCCCTGAATCTTACGCGGATACTTGGCGATGGTGTTGCCGTTGGCCCCGTTATTCTTGGACTTCGCAAGTCGGTACATTTAATGGCACCGGCTGCGACAGTCCGGCGTATCGTTAATATAAGCGCAATTGCTTCGGTTGATGCACAGATTATTGGCGACCGGATGCTCAACAATTAATTTATATACGATTTCTTTATGTACCTGTTCAGTTTTGTCTGAACTGCCAGGGAACGGTTAGCATTATGCGCAAAACTATTGATCAGCCAGCTTTATGTCTGGATGTTCCCAAGACTTGCCAACTGGACGAACTCATTAAAACACTTGAGCCCAAGAACCGCTGGGGCGAAGTGCAAAGTAGAAATGGCAGGGTTACATGGCTGGATACCTTCGATTGGCGTTTGTTTGGAGCAGGTTATGTTTTGGAGGCGATTCAGTATACAAACGATACAGTACTGGTATGGCGCAACCTGGGCTATGACAAAATACTGGCAAGAACACTCATAAAGAATATTCCGAAGTCACATGCTGATTTAACTGCCTCAGGCGGTTTCAGGCAGTTGCAGAAAATTGTCAATCCACGCGCCTTGTTGCCAGTATTAAACGCGGAGCTTAATTTAAAGAGAATCTCGCTATTGAATGATTCAAACCAGCCGGCGGTAATTATTGATTTGTTCAAGCTAAGCGTTAAGGATGGCCGGAAAGGTATTGCAATACGCCCGGGTCTATTGGTGAGCTGCACCCATGGCAATGTCAAAATGTTTATGACCGTTGCCAACCAACTTGAAGAACGAGATGATTTTGACATCAGGCTGATCGATCCGATCATTGAAGGGCTTGCCCATATAAAACGCCGTCCGCTAGACTACACGAATAATTGCCAGTTACAGATATCACCGCTTGCCCATGCAGATAGTGCATGCAAACAAATATTGCGTCGGCTGATGGAAGTAATTGAAACAAATATAAATGGTATAAAAAGAGATATTGATAGTGAATTTTTGCACGATTTCCGTGTTGCCATTAGAAGGTCACGTGCGCTGCTCACGCAAATCAAACATATTTACCCGCCGGATGCAGTTAAGCGATACAGAGACGCGTTTTCGGAGCTTGCTCAATCCAGTAATGAGCTGAGGGACCTTGATGTCCATTTACTTGAATTTTCAAACTATGAATCCTACATTCCCGCGAATAAACGGGACGCGCTAGGTCCGCTCAAGGTATATCTTAAGAAAAAACGAATAGAAGCATTTAAGGATTTAGGAATCACGCTTAATTCAAAAGATATTCTACGCCTTCTGAAGAGCTGGCAAGTGTTTCTGGATGTAGACCCGCCTGAATATTCAACACTGAAAAATGCCAAACGACCTATTATTGAAATTGCCAGCAATCAAATCTGGAAACTATCGCAAAGATTTATTCATGATTGCTCATTGATACAAGCTGACAGTCCTGGCCCTGCCTTGCATACACTACGGATCACAGGAAAGAAGTTGCGTTATGTGCTCGAATTCTTCAGGTATCTTTACCCCGGTGAACAGATAGGACCATTCATCAGTGATATGAAGGATTTTCAGAATTATCTCGGCGAGTTTCAGGATTTGAATGTACAACAGTTGTCCATGGCAAATTTTGAACAAGCATTGATTGAGCAGGGCAATGTAAAGCCTGTTACTATTAATGCGATTGAACTGTTGCGGGAAGGCCTGCATGACAGGCAGACCAGGATCCGTTCCGAATTTCCTGCCTATTATAAGCGATTTTATAAACGCTTCGGGAAGAAGCGTATGAGAAAAGTATTAGGAGTTGGAAATACGTAATGAGGATTTTGTCGACCTACAATATCAAAGGTGGTGTCGGTAAGACCGCCACCGCAGTGAACCTGGCGTATTTAGCAGCGCGTGAAGGCTTTAAAACATTGCTTTGGGATCTGGACCCGCAAGGTGCCGCCAGTTTTTATTTTGGGGTAAAGGCAAAAATAAAAGGTGGGGCGGAATATCTGGTCAAAAAGAAGCATGGGTTGGAGCACGTTGTCGTCAAAACGAAGTTTGGCGGTGTAGATGTTGTTCCGGCTGATTTTTCCTATCGAAATATGGATATTGAGTTGTGCGATAAGAAAAAACCGGTGAGACAATTGATGAGGATGTTGCGACCGATATCGCAAGCGTACAACCTGCTGTTTATTGATTGTCCGCCAAATATTACTCTTGTATCTGAAAATGTCTTTTTCGCGTCAGACGCCCTGCTGGTTCCTGTAATACCCACCCCTTTGTCTTTGCGCACCCACGAGCAATTACTCAGGCACTTTAGAAAAACGCCAGTGAATGATCTCAAGCTGTTGCCATTTTTTTCAATGGTCGACAGAAGGAGGAGCCTGCATCGACAATTGGTGGAATCGGCCCCTTTGCGTTTTCCGGGGTTCATGAAGACAGAAATACCCTATGCCAGCCAGGTTGAACAGATGGGTGTCCACTGCGCGCCGCTTTCACATTTTGCTGCGCGTAGTTATCCGGCAAAGGCCTATGAGCATCTTTGGGATGAGATAAAACGGTATATTTAGCCGCTTACCGTTGGCCCCTGCCTTCATTACAGAGCAACTAGTCCCAGCGATCATCTCTAACCTGAATAACATTATTTTCGATTCGAACAGGGAAGGTAGCAGTCGGTTCATAGGCTGGCGCCGTTAAGGCCTCTCCTGTTTTTATATTGAATCGTGCGCCATGCCTTGGGCAGATAATCTCTTCGCCTTCGATATCGCCACCCGTTAAGCATTCGCCATCGTGTGTGCAGATATTCTCAATCGCGAAATATTCGCCGTTGATGTTAAACACGGCAATCAGAACATCATCTACGTCAACGACCTTGTAGGCGCCAGGTAACAGTTCGTCTACGTTAGCAACATCTGTCCAGACGGTCATCGTCAGGATCCATGAAATACAGTGACCATTAAAGTATGCCGAGCTGCAACTTGACTTCGTCGCTTAGAACATCAGGACACCAGGGCGGTTCCCAAACAAGTTCAACATGGGCTGTGGTCACGCCGTCGAGCTCACGCACGGATTGTTCAACGGTTCCAGGAAATGTTTGTGCAACCGGGCAACCAGGCGCTGTCAGCGTCATATCGATTGATACAATACCGCCCTGGTCTATATCCAGCTTATATATCAGGCCCAGATCATAGATATTCACGGGTATTTCAGGGTCGTAAATTTCTTTCAGGCGCGCAATGATCCTGTTTCTGAGGTCATCTGTATCCATGTCATACTGTTCCTGAACTTGATCTAGCCAATCGGTGATCATAACCATCATCTATTGCCGCTTACTCGGTGCAGGTGGTTTCCTTTTCGCCCTTTAGTGCTGCTCGCATGGTATGCCAGGCGAGTGTTGCGCATTTAACGCGCATGGGGTATTCACGGACACCGGTGAGTACCGCCAGCTTGCCAATATCTTCATTGGGTACTGCGTCAGATTCCTCTTGCGTCAGTGCTTTATGAACCTTGTCGAACAAGGCGTCTATTTCTTCTAGCGGTTTTCCGATAATGGCTTCTGTCATCATGGAAGCAGAGGCGGTTGAGATGGCACAACCGGCGCCCTCGAAACCAACATCCTTGACAATGCCATCTTCAACGGTAAGAAAGATCTTGAATTCATCGCCACATAATGGGTTAAATCCGTGCGCCTCATGATTACATCCTTTCGGATGTTTAGGATAATTCCTGGGGTTCCGATTGTGTTCGAGGATCATATCCTCGTATAGGTCGCGTAAATCATTCATCGCTGCAGAACCTGTTTAACCTTGTGAATAGCGTTAATCAAAGTATCGATCTCTTCATGGGTATTGTATAGTCCGAATGATGCGCGGGCTGTAGCTGCGATGCCGAAATGCTTCATTGCCGGCATGGCACAGTGATGGCCTGCGCGAATGGCAACACCCTGTTTATCCATGATGGTGCCAATATCATGCGCGTGCACATCTTTCATGATGAAAGACAGGATACCGGATTTCATTTCAGCCGTACCAATGATACGAACATCTGGAATTTCGCCAATACGCGCCTCAGCATAGCTAAGTAGCGAATGTTCGTGCGCAGCGATTGCATCCATACCAATGTTGTTGAGATAATCGATGGCTGCGCCTAAACCGATAGCACCGGAAATATTTGGTGTACCGGCTTCAAATTTAAACGGCGGCTTATTGTAAATCGTTTCCTCAAAGCTGACCCTTAGAATCATGTCACCACCACCCTGGTAGGGTTCCATGGCCTCCAGATATTTGGATTTGCCATATAGCACACCAATACCGGTTGGCCCGTACATCTTGTGTCCGGACAGGGCATAAAAGTCACAATCCAGATCCTGTACGTCCACAGACATGTAGGGTACGGCCTGGGCACCGTCTACCATGACCGGGATGTTGTGTTGATGGGCTGTGTCAATGATCTCCTTAACCGGTAAAACAGTGCCCAACGCGTTTGATATGTGGGCAACCGAAACGAGCCGGGTGCGTTTGTTGAACAACTTTATATAGTCATCAAGAATAAGCTCACCGGCATCGTTGATGGGCGCAACCCGGATGACGATTCCCTTATGATTGCGCAGCAGCTGCCAGGGCACGATGTTCGCGTGGTGTTCAAGCTGGGTAAGAATAATTTCATCACCCGGCTTCAGGTTGCGTCCGAAACTCGCGGCTAACAGATTGATTGATTCAGTGGTGCCACGGGTAAAAACAATTTCCCGCACATCTGCTGCATTGATGAAGCTACGTACCTTCTCACGTGCCGCATCATAACTTCGGGTTGAGCGCATGCTGAGCTCGTGGACACCACGGTGTACATTGGCATTGTCATGAAGATAATGCTGGGCAATTGCGTCGATGACGGCACGTGGTTTCTGGCTGGTCGCACCATTATCCAGATAGACCAGTGGCTGGTTGTTAACCGTCTGATGAAGAATGGGAAAATCAGCACGGATACGCTCAACATCGATGACGGTGTTGGTGGGAACCGGCTTATCAATGTTCTTTGGTGAAGCCATGCCTGTGCTCATGCGATATCCTCGAGCTGTCCCGTGCCCGGCAGGGTATTGACCATGATCTTCTCGAGCCATTTCTGTACGGGCTCAAGTGACATGCGTTCAATAATGTCGTGGGCAAACCCCCAGGTGAGTAAGGCCCTGGCTGCATCTTCAGATATGCCGCGCGCCCGAAGATAGAAAAGCATGTTTTCATCGAGCTGGCCGATGGCTGCGCCATGACTGCATTTGACATCATCGGCAAAGATCTCGAGTTGTGGCTTGGTATCGATCTCGGCATCACGCGATAACAGTAGATTCTTGTTTGATTGCTCTGCATCGGTCTTTTGCGCGTCTTGATGGACATGCACCCGGCCATTGAATACGGCCCGGGATCGTCCATCCAGTATTCCTTTGTAATACTCACGGCTTGCACCGTTTGGTTTGGCGTGTTCCACGTTGGTGTGGTAGTCCACGTGTTGCTTGCCGTCGGTAACATAAAGTCCATTCAGCGTACAGTCAGCTCCTTCACCATCAAGGTGTATATTGATATCGTGTCGTGCCAGTTGTGCACCCAGTGATACGGAGTGCGAAGTAAACTGGCTGTCTTTTGCCTGGCGGACCTCCAGCATTGAGATATGAAAGGCCTTTGTCGATTCGTGTTGCAGCTTGTAGTGCGTAAGAACGGCATTAGGCGCAAGCGATATTTCCGTCAACATGTTATTCAGATAATGGTTGTTCCCCATGCTTGCATAGCTCTCGATCAGAGTAGCCTGACTGTTTTGCCCTGCTACAACCAACACACGATTATGAGCGACTGTTTCC
Organism: Gammaproteobacteria bacterium; assembly: GCA_036985915.1. Lineage (GTDB taxonomy): Bacteria > Pseudomonadota > Gammaproteobacteria > JAJDYQ01 > JAJDYQ01 > BTQO01. Next base: position 13,592 of record BTQO01000014.1, read on the forward strand.
TGATCCTGGCTCGTCGAAAGAAATAGCAGCTGAACAGGTTTTTCAATTACTGTGTTATTGGGCAGGAAGATAAGTGCGCCATCATTGATAAATGCCGTATTCAGTGATGTAAAGCCATTGGCTTCAGTGTTTGCATAGCGATTGAGATGTGTTTCAAGCAACTCGGCATGTTCGGTGAAGGCCTTGGCGAGATTATTGATAATAATGCCATCCGCCAGTTTCCCGGGTTTTGATAACTGCGGGGTAAACCGTCCGTTCAGGAACGTCAGGAGATGGGTGTCCAGCCCCGCAATCAGGTAGTCTTCGATATCATCCAGGTCCAGCCCAACGCAGAAACTATCGGCCGGTTTAAACAGGCGTTTTTCAATGCTACGGACGCTGGTGTATTTCCAGTCTTCCTGTTGTGTGCCCGGTAACCCGCTATCGGAAAATTGTTCGATCGCGTCGTCGCGTGATTGCGCCAACCAGTTAAGGGCTTTCCCGGGCAGACTTCCCTTGAGCGATTTATATGAATCGCAATAGTGATGGATTGCTGTATTGTTCATTCATTAACTGCCTTGTCTTCTACCCAGCCATAGCCATGCTCTTCCAGCTCAAGCGCCAGTTCCTTGCCACCAGAGCGCGCTATTTCTCCATTGGCCAGGACGTGCACATAGTCAGGAACAATGTAATCCAGCAGGCGTTGATAATGTGTGATCACCAGCGTTGATCGATCAGGACTGCGTAATGCGTTGACACCATCAGCAACGACTTTCAAGGCATCAATATCGAGTCCTGAATCAGTCTCATCCAGGATTGCAAGTGCTGGCTCAAGCACCGCCATTTGGAAGATCTCGTTGCGTTTCTTCTCGCCACCTGAAAATCCTTCATTCACAGAACGTTTAAGGAGATCTTCGTGCATGTGAACAAGCTTCATTTTGTCCTTAATAAACTGCATGAAATCCATTGCATCCAGGGTAACCTCACCGCGGTGTTTTCGAATCGCGTTCAGTGCTGCTTTCAGGAAATAGGCATTGTTAACGCCAGGAATCTCCACCGGATACTGGAAGGCGAGAAACACACCTTCCTTGGCTCGGTCTTCCGGAGACATGTCCAGCAGATCCTTGCCCTTGTATGTCACACTGCCGTGTGTGACTTCATACCCTTCCTTGCCAGACAGTAC